>NZ_CDSBKL010000121.1:0-10573 GCF_977115555.1 Aquiflexum sp. | reverse complement strand
ACTATACCAATCGACATTTTTCAGAAGATTATATCGAATAAGGTATTTTACCCCCCCCCCGTTTCAAACTATTATAGTATAAAGTAGTTGATTGTCGATATTTAAATTTTTCTTAAGTTTTTTAAAGAATATTTTCGCTACTAATTCACTTTAATTAAAAAATCAAAAATATTTAGGTGATGCATCCCTTCCCAATCTCAAATTGATAAAAACTTACATGATTTTCATAAAGTATATTTAATAAAAAATTGAATTTTAACCTTTTTTTAAAGTATAAATTATGTGTGCATTGACCTTATCAAACGCAATCAGTCCAAATAGTGCTTTGATCAAATGCCTTCCGACAAAACCTGATGCTCTCCTTCCATTTTCCACTGTTTTTTTTAGCTTTACACCATTATAGCATCACCCCTATGAAAAAAATATTTCTTTTGACTTTTTGTCTTGCTGCTTTTTTTACCCTTGATGGTTTTACCCAAGGTGCTTATGTTCCTTTCAACAGGGATTATTACCATATGCTGGAGCGGTACGAAATCCTGGACGGCAACAACAACCCGAGTTTTCATACAGGTTTCAAACCTTACAGGAGAGACCATGTTGCGGCTTTTCTGGATTCGTTGTCAGAATCTGATATTTCCCGCTCCAAAGCTGACAAGTTCAACTTCAACTACCTGAGCAACGACAATTGGGAATTTATCAGCGGAGATACTGAAGCCTCCAAAAAACCTTTCCTGAAACACCTTTACACCAAACCTGCCGACTTTTACCATTACCGTGATTCGGTGGTGGACATCCACATCAATCCGGTTTTATACCTTGCTGCGGGTTTTGAGCCCGGGATAGACGAGATGCGATTCCGCAATTCCCGGGGAATCGAAATCAGAGGAAGCATAGACAGAAAGGTCGCTTTCTACACTTTTATGACTTCCACACAGACCATATTCCCCACTTGGGTCAAGGACTTTGCCGAACACAGCGGTGCAGTGCCGGGGGAAGGATTTTGGAAAAGGTACAATGAAACCGGCTATGGCTTCTTTTCGGCAAGGGCACATTTGAGTTTCAATGTCACAAGGCATATCGAAGCGCAGTTTGGTCAGGACAGGAACTTTGTCGGGGAAGGGTACCGCTCCATGATACTTTCGGATTTTTCCAATCCTTACCTGTTTTTCAAGCTGAATACCAAAGTATGGCGGTTTCAGTTGACCAACATCTGGGCACAGCAGACTGCGGATATGTTTTTTGACAATCAGGGCCGGCCAACAGACAAAGTACGCTATCCCAAAAAATGGTTCGCGATGCACCGACTCGGAGTCAATCTGGGTAAAAATCTCAATATCGGCATATTTGAATCCATCATGTCTGACCAATTTGACTGGAACTACCTCAACCCCATCATCTTTTATAGATGGGTAGAACATCAGGGCGGTTCACCTGACAAGCTGATGCTGGGAACGGATTTCAAATGGAACCTGACGCGGGGCATGCAGCTTTACGGACAGTTTGGATTGAATGAATTTGTGTTTACAGAATTTTTTGAATTGGAAGGTAAAAACTCCTCCCGCAACAAACACGGGATACAGGTAGGTTATAAATACATCGATGTATTGAAAATACCCAACCTCGACCTACAACTAGAATACAACCAAGCCCGGCCCTATACCTATCAGGAAAAAAGGCCATACCAATCTTTCTCCAACTACCGAACGCCATTGACACATCCGCTTGGCGCTAACTTCAAAGAAGCCATCGGTATCCTACGCTATCAGCCGGAATTTCTGCCACGGCTATTTGCCACATTTACCGGCATGTACCAATTCTATGGCGATGATCCTTCACCGGAAGTAAACTTTGGCAAAGATGTATTGAAAAACCGTACCGTGACCAATACTGGAAAAGGTCTCTATGGCCACTATATCGGTCAGGGTGTAGAGAACACGGTGATCATGGGCAACCTGAACCTGAGCTATATGGTCAAGCAAAATGTCTTTTTGGACCTGAGTCATAGCTACAGAAAGCGGACAGCAGAAGACCTTTCAAGTCCGGAATCCACCAACTTCACCCAGTTTTCGATCAGGGTGAATATGGTAAGGAATGATTTTAATTTTTAGGATTGGTTATTGGACAAAGGTTATTGGGTTATTGGTTATTGGAATGAAATCGGATTTTCTGAAATTTAACTTAAAACCAAATCCTGTTTTTATTCCGTAACTTGCGCCGCAAATAGTCAAAAATTACATGAATACTTACCTCAGGATACTGTCCTATGCCCGGCCTTACCGCAGGTATTTTCCGATATATGTCCTTTATACTTTGTTGGCGATCATTTTTGGGCTGATGAATTTCACCTTGCTGAAGCCTTTGTTTGATGTCATCTTTGAGCAGGCACCGCAGGCGGATATGAGTAAGTACCTTACCAAGCCTGACTTTTCTTTTTCGGTAGATTACTTTCTGACCCTCTTCAATTTCTATTTCTTTCAGATCTCAGAGGCTTATGGCAAGTTTGGAACTTTGGTCTATGTCTGTATCATCATCGTCATTTCGGTATTTCTAGCTAACCTTTTCACTTACCTCTCAGGCGTGGTTTTGGCCAAAGTCAGGGCAGAGGTCATCAAGAAAATGAGGATGTCTATCTTCGAGCAGGTCTCAAGGATGCACATCGGATACTTTTCCAATGAACGGAAAGGGGACCTAATGTCCAAGATGACCAATGACATCCAAGAGGTGGAAAACAGCATTGTTCAATCCCTGAGGGTGGTTTTCAAAGAACCTGTGACGATCATCCTATACTTTGCCGTGTTGTTTTTCATGTCAGTCAAATTGACTTTGTTTACCATTTTGGTGATTCCGATATCCGGAGCAATTATCGGAGGGATAACCCGAAGGTTGAAAAAAAAGGCCATCGAAAGCCAGGAATCATTGGGAAGGATTGTCAATATATTGGATGAAACCATCGGTGGCATGCGCGTCATCAAAGCATTTGGCGCACAGAAATACATCAGAAGTAAGTTTGACGGCGAGACGGATTATTATTCAGATGTGAATATTTCAATGGCCAAGAAAAACGAATTGGCCTCGCCGATTTCCCAGTTTTTAGGCGTATCAGTCGTAGCCGGTATTTTGGTCTATGGAGGGAGTTTGGTATTGAACAACAGTTCAGACCTGAGTGCTTCTGATTTTATTACTTACATCATTATTTTTACCCAAGTACTCAATCCCGCAAAAGAAATCTCCCGGGCGGCTAGCAGCATACAAAGGGGCTTGGCTTCTGCCGACAGGATCTTCAAAGTAGTCGATACGCCAAGCGAAATCAAAAATGTTGATCAGCCCATCGTTGTCGATACCTTCCGCAATGCTGTGGAATTCCAGAATGTTTCCTTCAGCTACGAAAAAGAAAAAGTATTGGAAGGTATTTCTTTTACCCTTCAAAAAGGAAAGACCATTGCTTTGGTAGGTCCATCGGGAGGGGGAAAATCAACCATTGCGGACCTAGTCCCAAGGTTCTATGACCCGACGGAAGGCAAAGTCACTTTGGATGGGGTGGATCTGAAAACCATAGAAATCAATTCTCTGATCAAACAGATGGGAATCGTGACGCAGGAGTCTATCTTGTTCAACGATTCTGTTTTCAACAACATCGCCTTTGGGCTCGAAGGAATCTCCGAAGAGAAAGTCATCGAAGCAGCCAAGATTGCAAATGCACATGAGTTTATCGTCGAACTCGAAAATGGCTACCAGACTTCTATCGGAGAGCGTGGCTCGAAGCTTTCAGGAGGACAGCGGCAGCGGCTCAGCATTGCGAGAGCGGTATTGAAAAACCCGCCGATCCTGATTTTGGACGAAGCGACTTCGGCTTTGGATTCGCAGTCAGAGAAACTGGTACAGGAAGCCCTAACCAATCTGATGGCAAACCGTACAACATTGGTAATCGCCCACAGACTCAGTACCATCCAACATGCAGATGAAATCCTCGTGATCAAAAAAGGACAGATCGTGCAGCGCGGAACCCATCAGGAACTCATTTTGGAAGAAGGATTGTATAAGAAACTTTCTACAATGCAGTCAGTTTAATAAATTTGGAATAACTTAAATTCACCAACCATATGAAACAAATAGATAAAATCCTGCACCTAGTTACCACCCTCTATTTTGCGATAGTGTTGGTCATTTTCCTGTTATTTGATAATATAAAAGGCATCTTGAAGATAGAAGAACTGACCCCTACATTGGTAGTCAATTTTTTCCTGATCGGTTTGCTGCTATTCCTGATATCATGGGGTACAAGCGCAATGGTCAAGAGCAACCTAGAGGCAGAACTTTCCAAAAAGGAAACAGAGAAAAATGAACTGAAGGCCAAGCTATACGATTTTGAACAAGGTGTAAAACTCAAAAACATCGAGAAAAAATTAGACAGCTTGGAAGAAGATAAAGAAGCATCAGTCATCCGAAAAAGACAAAATTTCAAATAACTAAAGGATATTTGCAGTAAATACTTAATTTAGGAAGCCCAATGGGTTTCCTTTTTTTATTGTCTTAAATCAAAAATATGGTTGCTAAAACTTTTGGATGTGCTGTATCGGGTGTAGACGCAAAAGTCATCACCATCGAAGTGAATGTGGGTCAGGGTACTAGTTTTTTTATGGTGGGACTTCCCGACTCGGCTGTCAAAGAAAGTCAGCAGCGGGTAGAATCCGCACTCAAATATTTTGGTTACCGCATGCCAAGGCAGAAAGTTGTGGTCAATTTGGCCCCTGCGGATATCCGCAAAGAAGGCTCAGCCTATGACCTTCCGATTGCATTGGGGATAATGAAAGCCTCAGAGCAGGTGCTTTTCCCTGAATTGGAAAATTACATCATCATGGGAGAACTGTCACTTGATGGTAATCTCCGCCCGATCAAAGGAGCTTTGCCCATTGCGATCGAAGCAAGAAAACAGGGATTCAAGGGATTTATCCTTCCTGTAGAAAATGCATCCGAAGCGTCGATAGTGAATAAAATAGATATCATTGGTGTCAACACTTTGGAAGAAGCTATCAAATTTTTGGAAGGGGAATTACAGATCGAGCCACTCGTAACCGATACAAGGGATATATTTTATAATTCTCTCGAGCAATATGAATTTGATTTTGCTGATGTACAGGGACAGGAGAATATAAAAAGAGCCATGGAAATCGCCGCGGCCGGCGGGCACAATGTCATCATGATCGGACCTCCGGGCGCCGGCAAAACCATGCTTGCAAAAAGGCTTCCTTCTATACTCCCACCGCTTTCCTTACAAGAAGCTTTGGAGACTACCAAAATACATTCCGTTGCTGGGAAGTTGGGTAAAAATGCCGCTTTGATAGCCAAAAGGCCTTTCCGCTCTCCGCACCATACCATCAGTGATGTGGCATTGGTCGGCGGCGGCGGCAATCCCCAACCGGGGGAGATTTCCCTTTCACACAACGGTGTTTTGTTTTTGGATGAATTACCGGAATTTAAGCGCACAGTCTTAGAAGTGATGCGGCAGCCTTTGGAGGAAAGAAAAGTAACCATCTCACGGGCAAAGGTTTCTGTTGAGTTTCCTGCCAATTTTATGCTGATCGCCAGCATGAACCCCTGCCCATGCGGCTATTACAACCATCCCGAAAAAGAATGCGTCTGTGGTCCGGGGATCGTGCAGCGGTATCTGAACAAAATCAGCGGACCTTTACTCGACAGAATTGACCTGCACGTAGAGGTAACTCCAGTCAGGTTTGAAGAAATGACCTCCACCCGAAAAACAGAATCCAGCAAATCCATCAGGGAGCGGGTTATCCATGGTAGAGAGGTGCAGATGGAGCGCTTCAAAAACAACCCTGAAGTATATTGCAACGCCATGATGCCATCTCACATAGTCAAAGAAGTCTGTCAGATCAATGAAGCCGGCAAAGTCCTACTCAAAACGGCCATGGAAAGACTTGGACTTTCAGCAAGGGCATATGACAGGATCCTCAAGGTATCAAGAACAATCGCCGACCTGAGTCAAAGTGAAACCATCAAAGTTGAACACCTTGCAGAGGCAATCCAATACAGAAGTCTGGATAGAGAAGGCTGGGCAGGTTAATATTTGGGGAAATTAAGTTTTAATAAAATTTCGATGAATAAGAAAATAATGCATAAAAAATTTTAAGAATTAAAAAAAAATTATTTTCTTTACTAAGCATACGAAACTGTTGTATTGGTCGCCCTTTTTTAGCTTACCGTTTCAAAAATATAAAGGCTGTCACAAACAGCCTTTATTCTTGTAAGGCCTGACTCAAATCTTCCAATAAATCATCCAAATGTTCCAAACCGACTGACATCCTGATCAGGTTTTCCGGTGTTTTGGTGTCAGGTCCTTCTACTGCAGCCCTGCGTTCTACCAAACTTTCCACCCCTCCAAGGCTTGTGGCATTGGTGAAATATTTCAGCTTTGAAATTACTCTGTCTGCCTCTTCGGCACCTCCTTTGACCATAAAGGAAAGCATGCCACCAAATCCAGACATTTGGGCAGCAGCTACTTCATGGTTTTCATGCGATTTCAATCCGGGGTAGCAAACTTCATCTACATTGGGATGGCTGAATAGAAATTCCGCAATGATACCCGCATGTTCTGCATGGCCTTTCATCCGGTAAGCCAGGGTTTTGATGCTTCTGACCAAAAGGTATGTATCAAAAGGAGAAGGAACCGCTCCACCCACATGTTGGATCATTTTGATCCTTTGCCAAAAATCATCTGCTTTTTTGCATATCAAAGCGCCTCCCAAAATATCACTGTGCCCACCAAGGTATTTTGTGGTGCTGTGCATGACGATATCCGCTCCAAGAAGAATGGGATTTTGAAAAACGGGAGTGGCAAAAGTATTGTCGCAGGCTACTTTAGCTCCGATTTCTTTCCCTATTGCCACAAGTGCCCTGATGTCCGTGATTTTGAGTAGTGGGTTGGAAGGGGTTTCGATCCAAAGGAGTTTGGTATTGGGTTTAATAGCCGCCCTAACCATTTCCAGGTCAGCCAAATCCACAAAACTAACCTCCACGATTCCTTTCAATATCTCCACCAATTGACGGTGGATTCCATGGTACATGTCGTCGGGGGCAATGATATGGCTTCCCGGTTCCAAAGCCTGAAAAACTGCCAAAGCAGCAGCATTTCCCGAAGAAAAAGCTGCGGCATCTTCACCATGTTCCAGCTTGGCCAAGACATTTTCCAAAGCCATTCTATTGGGGTTATTGGCCCTGGAATAGATCAAAGAGCCTTCATGGTGCACAAAAGTCGTTGAGGTAGTGATGGGCTGAACCGCAGGCAGATTGGAATCAGTGACGAGGTTGCCGGCGTGGATGGCGAGTGTTTCGAGTCTCATGGCTGTTTTTTTTCAAACTTACTATTTATAAAAATAAAAGCCAGCGAAATCAACCGCTGGCTTTTGTATGATTATTTAAATGGAAATCCTACCTGATTCTATCCACTGACCTGACGAGCAATTCATCCTTTCTGATAAATCTATTAGCAAGCAGGTTACAGATCATCCCTCCAAACATCGCCCAAAAGCCGGTCACAAAAGCCCCGTTGACTTCAGGGTTGATGAGTGCATTGGCAGTGTGCGTAGTCCAAACGATCAGTCCTACATTGACTACCATGATAAAGGAATTAACCATATTCAAAAACATCTGCTTGGTCCTGTTTTTGTATTGCGTGAGACTGAAAAGCGCAATCCCGGCCGCCACAATGGCAAGAATAGCAATGAATATTTTGGAGGAAGTATCCACAGTTTCATTGGAAGCCACGTCAAGAGTAGTCAGATTCCAGGCGCTGAGGGTCATCAGTTGGGTCTGACTTGGATTTACCTGTTGCCAGATGGGAAAGGAAATCACCAATATCATGGCCACTGCCACAAGAAACAGAAAAACGGTTTGGATGCGTTGTATCATTTTTGATTTTTAATTTTGACAAAGAAACAGGGTAATTTTTTGATTCGCAAGGTTTGTATAAAAGGTCGGTTTTATTTGCCATCGAATAATATCTTTGCACTGTAAAATGGAAATCCAAAGGTATTTTATAGAATTCGCTTACCGCGGCACCAATTATCATGGCTGGCAATTCCAGAAAAACGCCCATTCTGTGCAGGCAGAAATGGAAAAAGCCCTTTCACTGATATTGAAGCAACCTTCATATTTGACCGGTAGCGGGAGAACAGATACCGGAGTACATGCCTCCCAACAATTTGCCCATTTTGATACTTCATTAAACCTTGAGGAAGCGGATTTTGTCAAACGCATCAATGGAGTCCTTCCAAAAGATATTGCGGTATATTCTTTGCTTAAAGTGAAGAGTGATGCCCATGCAAGATTTGATGCCAGATGGAGAAGCTACCTTTACAGGATTACCTTGCGCAAAGATCCATTTGAAGAGGAAAGTGCATGGCTGATGTATCATCTTCCGGATATTGACAAAATGAATGAAGCAGCAAAACTGTTGTTGGAACATGAAGATTTTCAATGCTTCAGCAAGGTTCATACTGATGTCAATCATTTCAATTGTAAAATAAAAGAGGCTTATTGGGAACAAATTGACCACCAATTGCTCTTTCATATAACTGCCAACAGGTTTTTGCGTGGAATGGTGAGGGCGATTGTCGGTACTTTGGTCCAGGTGGGATTGGGAAAGCTTGATTGCAACCAATTTCAGGAAATTTTGGACAGCAAAAACCGCCGTCAGGCGAAATCCGCTTCTCCGGCCCAAGGTCTTTATCTTTGCAAAATTGTTTATCGCCAAGAAATATTTATTTAAATACTGAATCATTTTGAGCCTGGAAAAAGAAAATATCAAAAGTGGGGACATCATTGACGCCCAGGTTTTAAAGAAACTGTACCAGTTTGTCAAGCCTTACCAAACCCGATTTTACTTTTTAGTATTCCTTACCATTGCGATGGCTGTTTTAGCCCCAACCAGGCCCTATTTCATTCAGATAGCCATCGATGATTATGTGGCTGTGGGAGATAGTGAAGGGCTTCTTAAGATCATTTACCTCCTTATCGTCCTGCTTCTCCTCCAATCATTGGTACAGTTTGCGCACACCTACCTGTCAGGATGGATTGGACAGGTCATCATCAAGGACATCAGGATCAAACTTTACCGCCACCTCCTTAAAATGAGGCTGAAGTTTTTTGACAATACTCCTATCGGCAGATTAGTGACAAGGAATGTGTCTGATGTGGAAACTCTTGCAGATGTATTCAGCGAAGGTTTGGCTGCCATCATCGGGGATTTGCTGCAGCTGATTACCATCCTAGGAGTCATGTTTTATGTGGATTGGAAGCTTACGCTTGTCAGTTTGAGTACCTTGCCCCTACTCATCATTTCTACTTATATTTTCAAAGAAAAAATCAAAGTGGCCTTCAATGATGTCAGAAATGCGGTTTCCAACCTTAATTCTTTTTTGCAGGAGCACATCACGGGCATGAATATTGTTCAGATTTTTAACAGGGAAAAAAGAGAATATGAAAAATTCCAAGAAATAAACAAAGAACATAGAGTAGCGCATGTCAAGTCGGTCTTGTATTATTCGATATACTATCCCGTTGCGGAAATCATTCAGGCGATCGGTACAGGCGTAGTGGTGTGGTATGGGGCAACGGGGGTTTTTGACATGGAAATCCAAATCGGGATCCTGATCTCTTTTATTATGTACCTGCAGCTTTTCTTCAGGCCTATCAGGATGATTGCCGACAGGTTCAATACCCTTCAAATGGGCGTTGTGAGTTCATCACGGATTTTGAAACTGCTAGAAAACGATGATCAAATCCCCAATGAAGGAAAGCACAAACCCGAAAAAATCGAAGGCAATATCAAACTTGAAAATGTATGGTTTGCTTACAATGACGAAGAATGGGTGCTTAAAAACATCAATTTCGAAGTAAAACATGGAGAAACTGTCGCCATGGTCGGTGCCACAGGGGCAGGAAAATCTTCCATCATCAACCTGATCAACCGATTCTATGACATCAACAAAGGCCAAATCACCCTTGATGGTACAGATATCAAAGAATATGAATTGGGAACACTGAGAAAACACATAGGTGTGGTCTTGCAGGATGTATTCCTTTTCTCAGATACGATCTTGAATAACATAACCCTTGGCAATCCGGAGATTACGAGGGAAGAAGTCATGAAAGCGGCGAAATTGGTAGGTGCAAAGAAATTTATCGAAAGACTTCCCGGAGGTCTCGATTACAATGTCATGGAACGGGGCGCCACACTTTCCGTAGGACAAAGGCAGCTGATATCCTTCGTCAGGGCAATAGTCTACAATCCTGAAATCATCATCTTGGATGAAGCTACCTCCTCGGTGGATACCGAAACAGAGGAAATGATCCAAAAGGCCATTTCCAAAATGATGAAAGGCAGAACTTCCATTGTGATTGCCCACAGGCTTTCGACTATCCAAAAAGCCGATAAAATCATGGTGCTTCACCAAGGTGAAATCAAGGAAACCGGAACCCATGAGTCCCTATTGGAATTGGGAGGCTACTACTCCAAACTCCATCAGATGCAGCTCAAGTCAATGGCGATTGGGTA
>NZ_CDSBKL010000120.1:0-10648 GCF_977115555.1 Aquiflexum sp. | reverse complement strand
AATATGCAGTGCTCGGTTGTCTGTTGCAGCCAAGCAGGCTTCTTTGAAGGCTTCCGTGTATGTTGGGTGAGCATGTGACATCCTAGCAATGTCCTCCGCCGATGCCCGAAATTCCATCGCGACGACCGCCTCGGCTATCATGTCTGCAGTTCTTGGCCCTATCATGTGCACACCAAGGATTTCATCCGTAGCTGCATCTGCCAATACTTTGACTACTCCATCCGTATCCATGGAAGCACGGGCACGGCCTGAAGCCATAAAAGGAAACTTTCCGGTTTTATATTTTACGCCCTGTTCTTTGAGCTGTTCTTCAGTATATCCTACTGAGGCTACTTCAGGCCAAGTATAAACTACTCCGGGGATCAATAGGTAATTGATATGCGGTTTTTGTCCGGCGATGGTCTCTGCGACAAACACACCTTCTTCTTCGGCCTTGTGTGCCAACATCGCTCCTTTGACCACATCACCTATCGCGTAGATATTTGGTACATTTGTTCTCAAATGCCCATCCACTTCGACCAGGCCACGGTCAGAGATTTTCACTCCTGCAGCTTCCGCGTTCAAACCTGCCGTGTAAGCTTTTCTTCCAATGGAAACCAATACATAGTCCCCGACGATTTCGATGGTTTCTCCTTTGCTGTTTTCTGCTTTTACAATGACTTCTTTGCCTGTGTTTTCCACCGCAGTCACTTTATGCTTCAAATAAAAATCAAAATTCAATTTCTTCAATGACTTCTGAAGTTCCTTGCCCATGGTGCGGTCCATGGAAGGGATAATGGCGTCTAGGTATTCTACTACAGACACTTTCGCTCCAAGTCTGCCGTAGACAGAACCCAATTCCATGCCGATCACACCGCCGCCGATGACGATCATATGCTTGGGAATTTCTTTCAGCTTCAAAGCTTCGGTAGAAGTGATGACCCTTTCTTTGTCGATTTTGATGAAAGGCAAAGATGCAGGCTTGGAACCTGTTGCAATAATGATGTTTTTGCCTTTGATATCTTCTGATGTACCATCGTCTTTGGTCACCTTTACAGTATTGGCATCTACAAAAGAACCCAAACCATGATGCACATCGATTTTGTTTTTCTTCATCAAAAACTGGATGCCATCCACATTTTGCTTGACCACTTCAGATTTTCTTGAAATCATCTGCTCCAGATTGACCTCCAAGTTATCGAGGTTGATCCCGTGGGTTTTAAAAGTATGGGAGGCATTGTGGTAATGTTCCGAGGAGTCCAAAAGAGCTTTGGAAGGGATACAGCCTACATTAAGGCAGGTACCTCCAAGTGTGGGGTATTTTTCAATGATGGCAGTTTTCATACCCAATTGGGCTGCCCTGATGGCTGCTACATATCCTCCCGGACCTGAACCGATTACTATGACGTCGTACATTTTTTTGATGTATTAAGTACAAAGTACCAAGTACCATGTACATGTGGTTATTTTTAAAGATTTTAGTCCCGCTATCGGGATGATACACAAGACGTGAGACTTGGTATCACTGAAGATTGAATTTTGTTGATGTATTTGGTACCAAGTACTAAGTACTAGGTACCAAGTATATAGAATCTTGCTGACGTATTCCGGATCAAGAATCGAATTAAGTATCAATATTCAAACTCATTTTGAGCTTGACAATCATATTTTGCACATGCTCCAATTCTTTTTCAACATTTTTGAAATCTTCGTCATTCAGATAATTCAGGCGATTTGATATCACCATTTGTGTATCCAATTCGAATGAAGATCCTAGAGCAATTCCTAAGAAATTATGGAATTCTTTTTTGCCGTTTCTACCTGCACCCTCAGCAATATTGGAAGGAATAGAAACCACCGCCCGATTCATTTGGCTTATCAAACCGAATCTTTCATCTTTCGGCAGTTTCTCGGTAATCTTGTAAACCTCAACTGCTAAGTCTATGGCCTTTTGCCAAACTTTTAACTCTTTATACCTGTGCATTTTCCTTGGAATTTTAGTGAAGTGATAATTTAACTGAATCTTAAATTTCCGTCACTCCTAAACTTTATCAAGGAGCCAATTTATTCGACTATTTAAATATTTGGTTCTTGGTACATAATACTTTGTACTTTTTGATCACCTTTTACTTCCTACTTCTAACTATATCAAACTCCAAAAAGCAGTCTTGTCGGATCTTCAAGCAATTGCTTGACACGTACCAAAAAGCTTACAGACTCTCTCCCATCGATGATTCTGTGGTCATAGGAAAGGGCGAGGTACATCATCGGAAGGATTTTGACTTCGCCGTTTACAGCCATAGGCCTCTCAACAATGTTGTGCATACCCAGGATAGCAGACTGTGGGGCATTGATGATCGGAGTGGACATCATGGAACCAAAAACTCCTCCATTGGTGATGGTGAATGTACCACCAGTCATTTCTTCTATCGACAATTTGTTGTCTCTAGCCTTGCCAGCTAATCTAACTACCTCTTTTTCAATCTGTTCAAAACTCATGGCTTCTGCATTTCTGATCACAGGTACCACCAATCCTTTTGGAGCAGAAACTGCGATGGAAATGTCGCAGAAGTCATTGTAAATGATTTCATTGCCATCGATCATGGCGTTGACAGCAGGCCATTCCTGAAGTGCTACGCATACCGCCTTGGTAAAAAAAGACATGAAGCCAAGGTTGACACCGTGCTTTTCTTTAAACTGGTCTTTGAATTTTTTTCGCATATCCATGATTGGTCCCATGTTCACCTCATTGAATGTGGTCAGCATGGCTGTTTCATTCTTCACAGCCACCAATCTTCGGGATACAGTTCTTCTCAGGGAAGTCATTTTTTCTCTTCTGCTTTCCCTGGATCCTGCAACTTTTGGAGTAGCGGTCTCAGTTTTAGGAGCTGTTGGCTTTGCTTCAGCTGCTTTTGGAGTTTCTTTGGCTTGAGCGCCCAAAGCGTCTTCTTTGGTGATACGGCCATCTTTACCTGTTCCTTTGACATCCCCTGCACTGATTCCTTTTTCGGCAATGATCTTGGCAGCAGCTGGGGAAGCATGCCCGGTGGCATAGGTTTCATTTCCAGAAGCAGCAGCCTTGGTTGTTTCGACTGCAACAGAACCGGAAGAGGTAGCAGCAGGTGCACCACCTTCTACCACTTCGATTTTACAGATCAAGCCGCCGATTTCAAGGGTATCTCCTTCCTTGGCAACATGCCTGAGGATTCCATTGGCTTCGGCAGGTAATTCAAAAGTAGCCTTGTCAGAGTCGACCTCAGCGATGATTTCATCCAAGGTCACATAATCACCATCCGCTTTTAACCACGAGGCCAAAGTCACTTCAGTGATTGATTCTCCTACGGTAGGTACAATCATGTCTTTGATTTCACCTGTTTTGCCTCCTTGGCTTGATTTTGCTGTTTCCATAACTGCTGTTTTTTCTTCTTTGCTTTCTGAATTTGATTCTGTATCAATCATACAAATCACTGCTCCAATTTCCAATGTGTCCCCTTCTTGGGCTTTGATCTTCAAAGTACCTCCAGCTTCTGCAGTCAGTTCAAAAGTGGCTTTGTCGGATTCCAACTCGCATATCACCTCATCCATTTGGACTTGGTCACCGTCCTTTTTAAACCACTGACCAATGGTAACTTCTGTAATTGATTCCCCTACGGTAGGGACCCTCATTTCTAGATTCATTGTTTCCTTTTTAAAAAGCCAAAACGGCTAAAATTTTTTGACATCAAATAACAATCTCATTGCAGGATGTACAATCTCCTGCAATGAGAAAATTTATGAAAGTTTCAATGCTTTCCTGACGATTTTGCCCTGTTCTTCCACATGGACTTTATTGTAGCCTGTTGCAGGAGAAGCAGAAGGTTTTCTTGAAATGATGTCCATAGGAAGTTCTTTGTACAGCATTCTCAAAATATAATTCCAATAGCCCATGTTTTCAGGTTCTTCCTGTACCCAAACAATCTCAGCACCATTATATACCTGCAAGGCTTCAATGATCTGTTTTTTAGGAAAAGGATGAAGTTGCTCTATCCTGATGATAGCCACATCGGTAACTTTTTCTTTTTCTCTTAATTCATCAAGATCATAAAATATCTTTCCGGAGCAAAGGATCACCCTTTTCACATTTTTTGGTTCCACGGTATTGTCAAGCAAAATCTCCCTAAATCCGCCATTTGTAAATTCCTCCAAAGGAGAAACAACCTTTGGATGTCTCAATAATGATTTTGGAGACATGACCACGCAAGGTTTCCTGAAATCCCATGTCTGTTGTCTTCTCAAAAGATGGAAGAAGTTAGACGGCTCGGTGATATTGGCTACCACCATGTTGTATTCAGCAGATAGCTGAAGGAATCTTTCCGGTCTTGCATTGGAATGCTCGGGTCCCTGGCCTTCATATCCGTGTGGCAACAACATGACGATACCGTTCATTTTTCCCCATTTGGATTCACCTGAGGAAATAAACTGGTCAATCATTGTCTGGGCGCCATTGGCAAAATCTCCAAATTGAGCTTCCCAAATCGTCAATGAATGAGGGTTGGCCATGCCGTACCCATATTCAAATCCAAGGACAGCATATTCTGAAAGCAGGGAATTGTAAATACTGAATAAGCCTTTACTGTCTTTCAGTTCTTTCAAAAAGTTATAAGGTTTATTGGTATTGGCATCATGCACCACCGCATGTCTGTGTGAGAAAGTCCCCCTTTGGCAGTCTTGCCCTGTAATGCGGACAGTTTTACCATCTAGGAGCAAGGTCCCGTATGCCAATAGTTCTGCCGCTGCCCAATTGAGGGATTTGGCTGTAAAGAACATGTCTTTTCTTTGCTTTAATTGTACCTCAATCTGCTTGATCGGCTTGAAGCCCTTTGGAAGGGTAGTCAAAGCTTCAGCAACTTTTTCTATACTTTCAAGGGAAACAGAAGTATCGGGTGACTTTTCAAAGTCCTCAGGAGTAGATCTTCTCAAAGATTGCCATTCCCTTTCAAACTTGGTGAACTGATATGGCAAAGGTTTTTCTTTGACCAAGTTCAGCCTGTCCTGAAGCAATTGTCTGAATTCCTCATCCATTACCCTCGCAATTTCTGCATCGATATCCCCTCTTTCTGTCAATCTCTTAACATAGATCTCCCTTGGATTTGGGTGTTTTGAGATAATATTATATAATTCCGGTTGGGTAAATTTAGGTTCGTCTGACTCATTGTGTCCGTGCCTTCTGTAACAAACCATATCTACAAAAATGTCCCTTCTGTATTTTTGTCTGAATTCCGCAGCAATATTGGCCGCAAAAACAACCGCTTCCGCATTGTCACCATTCACGTGGATAACAGGCGCATCGATGATTTTGGCTACATCAGTACAATAAATTGAAGTCCTCGCATCATCAAAATCTGTCGTAAACCCGACTTGGTTATTGATGACAAAATGAATGGTACCTCCGGTATTGTATCCTTTCAACCCGGCCATCTGTGTCACTTCATATACAATACCCTGACCGGCAACTGCCGCATCTCCATGGATTAGGATAGGAAGGGCTTTGTTGGAATCGTTTTTATGTTGCGAATCAATCTTAGCCCTCATGAATCCAACAACTACGGGATTAACTGCCTCAAGGTGGGATGGATTAGGCGCTAGTTTAAGGTTAACTTTTTTATCTCCTGTGGTAATGATATCGGATGAATAACCCATATGGTATTTGACATCCCCATCACCCATGGTCAGGTCAGGCTTGGCAGTACCTTCAAATTCAGAAAAAATCTGTTCGTAGGTTTTACCCATGATGTTTGATAGGACGTTGAGCCTTCCTCTGTGCGCCATTCCTATCATAACTTCTTCAACCCCAAATTCTGCAGCTGTATTGATGACTGCATCCAAAAATGGGATTGTGCTTTCGCCACCTTCCAAAGAGAATCTTTTTTGACCAAGGTATTTGGTGTGAAGAAAGTTTTCAAATACGACAGCTTGGTTCAATTTAAACAGAATCCTTTTTTTGGCGTCTACCGAAGGATTGAATGACAAGGCTTCTTTTTCAAACTTTGTTTTCAACCAATCCAACATTTCAGGATCTCTGATATATGTATATTCGAAACCGATAGCCCCTTCATAAATGATTTTAAGAGACTCAATGAGTTTAGAAAGCTTTACTGTTCCTATCCCAATTTCCTTTCCGGCCTGAAATTCAGTATTGAGGTCATTTTGATCCAAACCAAAATCCTCGATATCCAACAAAGCCTTCCTATCCCTTCTTTCTCTTACCGGATTGGTTTTGGATCTAAGATGGGCACGAGATCTATAGGCATGTATCAAAGCCCTGACCTTAATTTCCTTTGGCAATTGCTCCATGTCCATGATAGTCCCGGGTGTAAGCAAAGAACCGTTTACACTTTCTTTGGACCCTTCAGGACTTTTTGAAGCAGGAGGAGTACCCTGATCTTCCCCATATTTGGCAATTGCAAAATCAAAGCCATCAAAAAATACCTTCCAGCTTAGGTCTATTGATTCAGGGTTATTTTTATAATCAGAATAGAGCTCATCGATATAAGCTACATGTGCATTTGAAATGTAGGAGAATTTATCCATCGGTTTTATTGTCAACAAGACAAATGTAAACCCAAAAAAAGATATTTAAAAACCGTTAAAACGGTTATACAAATGGAATTAAAAAGCAAAACAACAATATGACAAAAATCGCGATTGGCAAAAAAAAAGCAGCATCTTGAGATGCTGCTTTTTTAAATTATTTTAATTAAGGAATTTTATCTCAATCCCGGAGGCCAAGGCTTGCCGGCATTGGATTTCAATACAACTCGTCCAGTCTCATTAGATGTGTTGACCCAAGTAAATACCAATTCAGCAGCAGATACACTGATGAAGTTGAAAGTATAGGTATCACCATACTTATCCGAACCTGAGAAAGACAAAGATCCACATGCATCATTGAGTCTAACATCTCCTCCAAAAGTATCTCCATAACAATTCCAAAATCCAAAAGTAGCATCTGAAACTCTATAAGAAGTTGTCCCTGCAACAGCAGTAAACGTAACTTTTCCTGTGATTGTACCAGGACACGAACCAAAAGGTGAATCCATATCAGAGGAGGTGAAGTCAAACGTACCTGCCAAGTCTGTAGGACAAACAACAGAAACATTGTACAAGAAAGGAGAAGCATAGAATGCACCACCTTTGATATCAGCACTTGCGTTGACATCATTGAATACACGTCCGAATTTGTCAGTCATTTTAAGACGGAATTCAAACACATCACCACCATTGACCTGTGCCGCAGTAATTCCCAATGCTGAGAAAGTCTCTGCTGAGGTCACTAATATTTGAGCTCTCAAAAACTTACTTTCAGTCGTAGAAGAAAAATCTGAAGCAGAAAGTGTTTTTATAAGCACATCATTTACAGTGGTACCTGTTCCAACAGGAATATATTCCAAACCTACACCCGGAATCAATCTCCTTCTCCTTACCCTGACTTCTACAGATTCAACTGTAGCACCATTTTCGGCATCAACTCCTTCAATAGTAATGTCAAACTTGGCATTTGCCAAATCAAAGAAATTAAAGGTATCACTGGTACGGGCAACTGTCCTAAGATAAGCCCCTGTATCAAAAGTGGAATAGGGAATCCGTGGATCAACGAAGTCAGTACATGAGGTTATAAAAACCAACATGGTTACCAACATTCCTAAACTATATTTTATCAATTTCATATTTTAGTAATTTAGAGATTAATTTACCCAACCGTTACCTTCAGGATTAGTATCCCAGAATACCCTTTGACCAAGATTGGCTTTCTGTGCAGGAGCATTCTTGTTCGTTACTGTGAAAACAGTCGGATACAAGAAAGATCTTGGGAATAATCCCGGATCAACCGCCAAGCCAGGCTGCATGTTATCAGGCTGACCTGTTCTTCTGTGCAGGTTATAAGATTCTGCTCCATTACCGAAAAGTGACAACCAGTATTCTCTGGCAATGATGTTCATTTTTCTATCAGTAGCAGCAGCGTCCCAATCCGCACCAACTTTTGCAAGGTATGCAGCTACAGCAGCATTCCAAGTTGCAGTTGGATGAAATGCAGTCACAACACCAGCCTGTGAAGATGCTAGCGCAAATGACCTAACGAAATCCATATGCTTGGTGACACCATCAAGTACTCTCTGTTTTGCATCGCCAGGTACACCAAGAGTTTGGATAGCTTCAGCAACCATGAAGTCAACATAGGCAGACAACATGATAGGTTGTAGACCTGCACCTCCTGCACCTAAGAGTGGAGAGTTTACAGGCGAGGCAGAATTTTCGTCAAATCGACCTCCTGCAGGATACAAACCATACATTGTTCTTCTGAAACCATCCGGTGGGATACCTTCATTGTTCAAGTGGTCTCTACCCCAGTAACCTTTGCCATTCACAGTCATATTCGGCAAACAGAAAGGAAAACTTCCTGCCAAATAATGTCCAGGAGCTATTTCTCCCAAGCATCTCAATTCATCAGGATCAGTTGGATTGGTTGTAGTCTGACGGTAAAGATAATACCTTACCCTAGGATCTTCCAAACCTTTAGCCTCTGTCAAATGATACATAAACCAAGTGCTTTGGTAAGCACCTCCACCTCCACCATACTGACCAAATTTTGGTGCTCTGGAATCAGGGTTGGTTTGACTAGTACCATATCTGAAAACAAAATCATCACCTGCTTTCAACAAATTGTCTTCAGCTACCAAGGCAGCTATTCTAGCCGCTGAACCACTGTTTACCAATTTGGTATTGAGGTAATACCTCAATTCCAGAGTGTTAACCAATCTCTGCCATCTTACTACGTTATTGTTGTAGAACAAATCTGTAGGAAGTGCTGCCGTAGAAATTGCGAAAGCTGCCCTTGCTGCCACCAATTCATCCAATGCAACTTTATATACATCCTCAGCACTGTCAACTGTTGGCGCAAAATCACTTGCGTTCAAAGCCTTAGAATAAGGAACATCACCAATATGGTCTACCAAATGCATCAAAACCATAGCTTTGATCACTTTTGCAATAGCAACGTGTCTAGGGATAGGTCTTTCAGGTGTATTAAGTTCATTTTCAATAAATTGAATATCACTTAAGATGGTAGCATAAGAAGTACTCCAAACCCCGTTTAAAGCTTCCGGGCCATATGCGTTCTGATAGTTTACATTTGGTTGGGACAATATCCTGGTGATCTGTGCACCGGTATTGCTGATACCCTCAAACATTCCCGCATATGCCAATTGAACGTTATTTAGAACCCAACTAGGATCAGCTGTAGCAGCTGTAACTTCATTTGGACTATCCAATAAATCAAGGTCACATGATGATGCGAATAGCAAAGTACATGCAACTATCAAACTATATATTTTTCTTTTCATTATAGTAAAATTTAGTGGTTTAGAATGCTAAGGTTAATGTACCACCGAATCTTCTTGAACTTGGACCAGTTACAAAGTCAAAGCCCAATCCATTACCGACACCTACACCCAACACGTCAACATCGTAGTTCATGTTTGGAGGGAAGTTAAGCGCTCTAAACCAAAGGTTAGTACCGCTAAGTGCAACAGAAGCACGTCTAAATGGAGTTTTAGAAAGAATAGACGAAGGAAGGTCATAACCAAACGACAATTCTCTCAACTTAACTGCTGAGCCATCAAATACGTTTGACTCATCAGCACCTACGTGATAACCGTCAAAGAAGTAGTTAGATGCAGTGATTTGGATATCATTAGGAGTTCCGTCTCTTTTCACACCCGGAAGAATGAAACTCATCTCTCTATCTACGACAGGATCTTTGGTCACCCCTCTAGCAAGGGTAGCAGTCACAGTGTTAGAGAAGATGATTCCACCTCTTCTGTATTCTAACATGAAATTCATGAAGAAGCCTTTATATCTCAAGGTGTTGATCCAAGAACTTGTCCACTTTGGATTTGGATCTCCCAAAACACCAATATCAGTATCTTCAAGGTAAGTCCCGTTAGTATCTACTATTGGCTGACCAGTTTGCTCGTCACGGGCAAAAACAGTTCCTTTGATGATACCGAAAGGCTGTCCAGGGATAGCAAAGTTACCTAGGGTAGTAAAACCTGCATAAACCACTTCTTCCAAACCTTCACCCAATTCCATGGTAACTGTTCTGTATGCAGTCCAGTTTAAGATAGTCTCCCAGCTGAATCCGCTTGCCGTAGTAATCGGAGTTGCAGTTCCTTGGAATTCAATACCTCTGTTTCTGATCTTACCGATGTTGATGGTAGTATTCGTGAAACCAGTGGAAGGGTCAATAGGTGCAGAAGTAATCAAATTATTGGTGTTCTTCTGGTACAATGAGATGTCAAATCTTACTTTGTTGTTGAACATGGCTGTTTCAATACCAAATTCAACCTCCTCATGCAATTCAGGCTTTAAGTTAGGATTACCTAAAGTATTACTCAATGAATGAGTCTGAAAAAGGGTTCCTCCAGCATTTTGGAAAGCCCTTGAAGACTGACTCAAGATATTTCTTGTCCTATAAGGACTAGGAAAACCTGCAGAGGTACCATAACCCAATCTCAATTTCAAATCATTGACCGTAGATGAATTCCAGTTGAAAGCATCTGAAGGTATGAATGAAACTGAAGCACCCGGATAAAGGATTCTTCTGTTTTCAGGCTCTACGGTGGAAGTCCAG
>NZ_CDSBKL010000119.1:0-10675 GCF_977115555.1 Aquiflexum sp. | reverse complement strand
CAGTTTTCAAAAGGAACAAAATTTGTCGGAGGAACAGTGTCTTACAGCTCTTTTAAAATTCAGGCGGATCAAGAAAATTCAAAGCCAAATACATTCTTCAATTTGAATAGCAATGTTGGGTTTTTTGTTTCAGAATCCTTTGCGATAGGCCCGGAATTGGAAATTTTCACCAATACACAACCCTATTTAAACTTCAATAACCAATTTGAGGAAGTTAAAAGCAGTGGTATCCTGGGAGGGGTATTTGCGAGGAAATTTTTCAAGATATCTGAAGTGTTTCTTTTCAGTCTCGAAGGAAAAGGACTGATAGGTAATGTTAAGCAAAATGAATCAATTATTTCTGAGGAAACTTCAAGTACAAGTTTTCATCTCGCTTTCCGCCCTGTTTTTACTTTTTTGCCTTCAAATAAGTGGGCATTTGATGCCGGTATCGGTGAATTGTCATATTCAATCAATTCTCTGAACAATATATCTCAAATGGATTCTTTCATGGTTAACTTGGGACAAATAACCCTTGGTGTGAATTATTTCTTCAATAGAAAAGGAGAAGAATAGTTTTCATGGGTCCTATAATTATCGGATAAACAAAAAACCTCCCTTTTTATGAACATGAAAGGAGAGGTTTTTTTAACTGCTATCTGATTTTAATGTTTGGTTAAGCTAAATTTTTGACCATCTTCTCAAATTGTGCTTTTTTCAATCCTGCGTCTCCCCACCTGCTTCTTGGTCTTACTAAATGACATTGACCCACCCGTTGCTACTTTCTTTGATTTGCATTAAGTTGCAATCTTGAATTCACGGGTGCCAAACCTGAATGGGTTATTATGAAGAAGCTAGCATATTCATTTTTATTTTTCCTGGTCATCTTCCTCCACGGGGGCAAGTCTTTTTCACAAAATATCATCAAACTAGACAGCCTGCAGTTGGCACTCAAACGGTCAGATACAGACTCGGCCAGATTCAATACCCTGATGCAGCTTTCTGATCTTTACAAAGGCACAGATTATCTGAAAGCATTGGAATATTCCAGGCAGGCCAAAGAACTGGCAAAAGATAAAGAGCTCAGGATTTTGGAATTGTCCGCTGAAACGAGCATTGGAAACATAAACATCAGCCAAGGCCAATACAAATTGGCAGCCACCCACTATTTCACAGTATTAAAAGCCTATGAAGAACTTCAGGATACTTCGGGCATCATTTCGCTCAACAACAACCTCGGTGCGGCCTATGACAGGATGGGGGAATATGACAAAGCGCTTGCAAGTTTTTTTAAAGCTCAGGAGTACCTGAATGCTTCAAAAAACAGCGAAAACAAAAAATTGGTCCTGCCCTCGATCTATAACAATATCGGGAACATTTACCAAACCAAGGGAGATCCCAATTCAGCTTTGACTTACTATGAAAAAGCACTTGACCTAGCCCTGCAGGTTCCCAAACTCAAAGCCCGGGGTATCGCTTATAATAATATCGGGAAACTGTATTTCAACGAATTGAATGAGCCCGATAAAGCATTGGAATACTTGACAAAGGGCCTAGCTTTCAGGGAAGAAATTGGTGATTTGGGAGAAGTGGCAAGGTCTCTCGTCATCCTGAGTAATTTTCACTTTCAGCAAAAGGAATATGCTAAAGGAAAACAATACGCCGAAAGGGCACTCGAAATCGGTGAAAAAATAGGTTCTCTGGACATTCAAAGTTCTGCGTTTGGCCGCCTTTCAGAAATTGCTGAAGCAAATGGAGACTTTCAGGCCGCACTGGTTGCATACCGCAAATCAAAAGAATTTAACGACAGTATTATCAACCAACAGGCAAGTCGGGAAATTACCCGGATACAGCTCCAATATGATTTTGAAAAAGAGGAAAAACTCCGTGCGGAGGAAGCAAGCCAATCCCGATTCAAATACCTCCTGACCATTGCAGCACTGTCCTTCGGTTTGATTTTGGCGATTTTGATCACCTTGGTGGTCAGATCCAAAGCCCGCCAAACAGAAATGAAGCAAAAAAACCTTTCTTTGGACGTGGAGATCAAGAATAAAGAGCTTACCACCAATGTCATGTACCTGATCAGAAAAAACGAATTGATCAACAATGTCGCTGAGCGCTTATTGAAACTTCAGCGCCGGGTACTCCCTGAAAACCAAAAAGTATTTCAGGAGATTATTTTGGATCTACAGCGAGAAGCTGACAATGATACCTGGAAGGAATTTGAACTCCGGTTCAATCAGGTGCACAGCGAGTTTTATACCACGCTTCGCAAACTTTATCCTGACCTTTCTCCTGCAGACGAAAAGCTCTGCGCCTTCCTTAGGCTGAATATGAGCTCCAAAGAAATTGCTGCAGTAAGTCAGCAAAGCATCAAAAGTGTGGAAGTAGCAAGGGCAAGGTTGCGAAAAAAGCTCAATCTGACCAATACGAATTCCAATTTGGTATCCCATTTGGCTAATTTATAGGAGGCCAGAGGCGATTATTTTTTCTAGGGAAGATTTGTTTCTATTTTTTTCAATACACTGAAATACAAATATTTATATTTTTTTGCTAAGGTGATGTTAAGGTTGTTTTAACTGTTTTAAGTAATTATTCTAAGGTATCTTTTTCTCAGGTAGTGTTTATTCCAAGGTCAAATTATTTTTTGCCAAACTAATCCAAACTTTCTTTATGCTCCAAAATTAATGGAAGATCCTTATGGAAGAAAAGAGCCCAAATGAAGAATTGATAGACCAACTTATCAAAAAGCGAAAGCTTGAGAATGACGCTTTTGCAAAGCTCCTACATGCCATGAAAGTAAAAAATGCCAATCAACCGGGTTCAGGTCAAAGTGCCTGCAATCCAAAAAAAAATAATCCAAGAAAATAAAATTATACATGTCGCATTTGTGACACAATAACCGTTTACAAAAATGATTACCCTCCCACAGTCCAAGTTTAAATCATCCCAAACCAAGCACTATGAATAATTCTCTACTAAAGAGCACTGGAAAAGTGTTGTTTGCTGTATTTATGTTGGTATGTACAGTCAATGTGACTGCTCAAACCCAATATGACAACGGCATCAAAAAAGGAATGGTAAAGGTGAAATTTACACCTACCACTACCACACCACTTCCCCAAAGCAAAGTAAATGCAAGAAATAACCGATTGACAACAGGGATGGCCTCTTTTGATGCCGCCGCCAATTCTGTTCAGGCACATACCATGTACCGTATGTTCCCTTATGATGCCAAAAATGAGCAAAAATTGAGGAAACATGGACTTCACCTTTGGTATGTCATAGAAATAGACGAAAGCGTAGATCCAAAGACAGCCGTAGGTCAATTTAAAAAGTTGGGAGAAGTAGCCCTAGCTGAAGTCGAGCATGAAAAGATTCTGGCGCCTTATGCTGTAAGGCAACAATCACTTGGAGCGAGCTCATTTTCGGCTTTGCCATTTAACGATCCCCTTTTGGTGGACCAATGGCATTACAATAATGCCTTACAAACAGGTACAGGCGATGCAGATATCAACCTTTTTGAAGCTTGGGAAAAAACCACAGGCTCAAATAACATCATCGTAGCTGTCCACGATGAAGGAGTGGATGTCAACCACGCAGATTTGAAGCAAAATATCTGGGTAAATCAGGCAGAACTTAATGGACAGCCCGGAGTCGATGATGATAACAATGGCTATATAGATGACCTCAATGGGTATAATTTTGCCAAAAACACTTCAAAGATAGATGCCCAATACCATGGAACGCACGTGGCAGGTACGATTGCCGCTGTCAATAATAATGGAATTGGTGTCGCCGGCGTAGCAGGGGGAAATGGAACAGGCAACGGTGTCAAAATCATGTCCCTACAAATTCTTGGAGGCTCAGGTTCTATCGAGCGGTCTTATGTATATGCTGCTGACAACGGTGCTGTTATCTCCCAAAATAGTTGGGGATATACCAATCCAGGAGGTTTTGACCAATCAGTATTGGATGCCATAGATTACTTCGTTGCTGAAGCAGGAGATTTTCCCGGTAGCCCTATGAAAGGTGGAATTGTGATTTTTGCAGCTGGTAATTACAATTGGGATGGAGAATGGTATCCGGGCTATTTTTCCAGTACGATTGCAGTTACTGCCTTAGGCCCTGAGTGGAAAAAAACATCCTATTCAAACTTTGGAACCTGGACGGACATAGCAGCACCGGGAGGAGACTCAGAATATGGTGTAAAATACGGTGTCCTCAGTACGATCCCCGGCGATAAATATGCCTACCTGGATGGGACTTCCATGGCATGTCCACATGTCTCCGGGATCGCCGCCCTTGCACTTGCTAATAGAACAAAACAACTTACAAATACTGAACTCCGGTTGAAATTACTGACTGGGGTGGTAAATATAGATGAGCAAAATCCTGATTACATCGGAAAATTGGGTTCAGGAGCAATTGATGCTGAATTAGCCATTAGGAATGACCTCGGAATAGCACCGATGAAAATAGGCAACCTGAGTGTAGATGGTATTTCTCAGGAATTCGCCAACCTTTCCTGGACTGTTCCTGTGGATACTGATGATGATGTTCCAACTTCATTCCAAATGTTTTTTCATACTGACAGCATCACGGCAGCAAACCTGACTACAGCATCCAAAATCACAATTCCCAACAAATATGCTGCAGACAGTACAGTTACTTTTGAGGTAGCAGGACTTTTGGGTCTGACCAAATATTACTTTGCAATCACTTCGACTGACAGGTGGGGAAATATCTCTGAATTGTCCCAAGTGATCAATGCTACTACCAATGAAGGTCCGAAAATCAGCCTTGATGCAGAAAGCCAGGAAATCAACCTGAGCATGGATGTCTCCAACAGTACTTCTACCAGCCATGATATTGTTATTTCCAATGAAGCCGCCGGTATCTTGAGATGGAATCACCTGATGCGCCATCGCAACACAACCCTTTCCTACAGCAGTGGCAGACTCAATTATCCTATCAGTGGCAGAACCAAAACCGCAAGGGAAGGAAATATCGGAAGGCAGATTGTACCGGGCAACCAACTTCAGCTGAGAAGCAATGAAATTACCACGATGGCCTTTACTCCGGTTGATAAAGACTATGCCTATTGGCCAACCAATATCATTGGCGATACGGATATCAATTTGCCCAACTCCGCTGCTGCAAAGTTTACAGTCGATGAACCGGAAGGATTTAACCTCACCGATGTAAAGATGTACCTCAAGCATGATCCTGTAAAAGGACCTGTAATCATGGAAATATATCAAGGAGACAGTCCTGAAAAGGAAAACCTGATTTATTCCCAGGAGCATAGCAATTATGACAACAATGAGGCTTTTGCCTACATCAAGCTCAACGAACAGATTTATTTTGAATCGGGAAGTACATTTTGGATTGTATTCCACGTGCCTTCAGGAAATAAATTCCCCTTGGGAATCGGATTTGAAGCGCAGCCTAATTTCTCTGAAAACTGCTTCATGTCCTTTGATCTGGGAGCCACTTGGGCGCCATTAAACGACCTGCTCGATGCGACTGAATTTGCCTGGTCATTGACTGCAAGCAGCTACAATGAGCATTTGGGAACCTACCTGAACCTTGAACCAGGATCAGGAGATGTCAACGGTTTTGAAAACAGTGCTGTGACATTGACAGCAGACGCTTCGACACTTATCAACGGTGATTATGCAGCCAACCTGATCATTACATCCAATGATGCAGCCAACAGAGAATTGAGGATTCCTGTAAACCTCACAGTAAGCGGACATCAGCCAAAATTGAAGCATATCAATATAGTGGATTATGGAAGTGTGTTTATGGGCGATTCAAAAAGCTTTGAAGTGGTTTTGGAAAATATCGGATTCGGTAATTTCAATGACCCGGTAATCACCACGAATTCTTCCGCATTTGAATTGGATTGGAACCTGCCATGGCAAATCAAGGCCCGTGAAGAAGGAATCGTCAAAGTGACCTTTAAGCCGACAGCACCGGGAAACACCAACGGTATCCTGACAGTCACCAATGGTGCACAGACTTATGAGATTGCATTGTTTGGCGTAGGGGCAGAAACAGCTAAAATATCCGTCGCACCCGAAACCCAAAAAGTGGAAAACCTGACTATTGGAGACGAAGTGACCGCTAAAGTCACGATCGAAAACAAAGGGGTATTCCCATTGAAATATTTCATTCCGGGTTATGACACAAACGGAATCAGCGAAAACTGGCCATCTGATTACCACAACTATGGCTACACCCTGAGGTCCAACAATCCTACCGAAGCCAATCCAATCAATTATGATTTCCAGGACATTTCCGGAACAGGAATCAATATCACCAAGACTTTCTTTGATGATGCAAGCTATGTGCCTGTGGACATGGGTTTTCAGTTTCCATACTATGGGGAATACATGCAGATCCTATATGTCTCCAAAAAAGGTTTTACGGTTTTTGATAACAGTGTGCGGGCAGTAAACGTCCCAATTCCCAACAACCCTTGGAGTCCAAAAGGATTTATTTCTATCCTTGGAAGCCACTTTAACTATTTGACAAAAGGGGAGATTTTCTACAAAGTAGAATCTGATAGGGTCATTGTCCAATACCACAACGTTTGGGATGGATGGACAGAAGGTGAAAACATCATTGCCCAAATGGTATTGTTTGCCAACGGAGACATTCGCTTCTATTATGAAGACCTCAGTACTCCTGATTATAACAAGCAGTTCTTGACCATTCTCATTGAAGACATGGGGCAAAGTGATGGGGTTTTGATCAATTCTTGGGATAAACCTATCAGTTTATACAGCGGACTTGCTATGGGATTGGATTATCCGGGCCCTGCCATTATCACCGATATTGTCAATGGGTCGGGCCTTCTTATGCCGGGCACATCGCGGGAAGTGGAGATCAAAATGAACACGAGCCCCTTATCCGAGGGCATCGTCAACAGGTATGTCAGCATCATCAACAATGATCCTGATCAAAGACAAAAGAATGCGCTAGTCCAATTGGAAATCACTGCCGGAGGCGTGGCCAAGCCTGAAGTTTCGGCTGATACCGTGAAATTTGGAAATATTTTCCAAGGGGCTGTCCGCAGTTTTCCTTTTACCATCAAAAATCCGGGAACTGCAAGTTTGGATATTACAGCCATGCAATTCACAGGTTCTGAATTTGGATTGACAGGAGATCAGCCTACAGTGATCAAGCCGGGCTTGTTTAAGAATTACAGCATTGAAGTGCCTACAGCAGCCTTGGCAGAATTGGAAGACTGGCTTTTGATCAGTTATGCAGATGGAGCCCAAGATACCATTTATGTGACGGCGGCTATTGTGGATGCACCTGCGATCAAAGTTGATTTGAGTCCTGTTTCCCATACTTTGGCTTTTGGCGAAAAGGCAGAAATTCCATTCTCCATTGAAAATACAGGAAAAGCTCCTTTACAGGTTGCTCCGGTGGGTGGTGGAAATTGGTTGAGTTTCAATTCACCTACTGCACCGAGCAATGGCCTTCCGGATTTTACTTATACCTATGAAAAGTACAATAACGGTGACTTTTACCAATGGGAAGAAATCCGCAAAACAGGCACTCAAATGAGCTTTATAGATTATGAGGACTTTGATAATACATTCTGGAGAGAGCTTGAGCTTCCTTTCCCAGTGGAGTTTTATGGTCAGAAGTATGAGTCTTTCAAGGTAGGAGATAATGGTATAATCTCTTTTGGAGAAGATCCCCTTCCGGATTTATTCACGGATTACATTCCATCCAATAACCACTCCGATCCTAGAATCATGCCTTATTGGACCTTCAGCAGCTTTACGGATTTTGCACATCCCAAAGAAGATATCGGGATTTTCTACCAATTCTCTGATGACAAAATCATCATCACCTGGAGCACCTTTGTAAACAATTTTGGAGGAATGGGTGACCCTGTTTCTGCACAAATCATCTTCTACAAAGATGGTAGCATGAAGTTTCAGTACAAGAGAGAAGACGGTGGTGCGGACTTTACGTCCCAAGCTTCTACCATTGGCCTGCAGAGAAACAGCTCTGACGGGATAGCGATTTCCCAATACCAGTCATTGGACCATGGTTCGGGATTGGCTTATGTCATCGTACCTTCCAGACGCTATACCATTGCGCCGGGATCAACCCTCTCAGGAAACATTTCCCTGGATGCCACCAATATTTATGGTGGGGTTTATTCACAAGCACTCAAGATCCACTCCAATGCGCCAAACTCAGAATTACTGGAAAAACAGGTCGAATTGACCGTGACAGGTGATGCCAACATTTTGATGGCAGATTCTGTGAATTTTGGCAGCAAGTTGGTCGGCTTTGAATCGATTTACCCAATAGCCAACACCATAGACGTGGTGATTGAAAATGATGGCGCAGCACCATTTGACATCAGTTATGCTTCTTTGGCTGACGGTACAGGACCACTCAACCTGATGATGTTGGTCAATGGATTCTGGGGTCCGGAATGGACAAGGATCAATGAAATCTGGTTTTGGCCTACATATACCATCAAGCCGGGTGACAAGCTGATGGCAAGAGCTGTCTTTGAACCTTCCATGGAGGGGGATTATGCTGATGAAGTGATTTTGAGCACAAGCTTGGGCGAAAAGAGGTTTGTACTCACCGGTACTGCCTTCGAGCCTGCCAAAATCAAAGTGGTAGCCGATTCCATATTTGTCTCTATGAATACCATCCAAACGGAGCTTAGGGAAATCCCTTTTGACAATACAGAAGGAAAGTCAAATCTCAACTATCAGGTAAGCATTGATTACCAAAGAGAAGCTGAGGCAACAGGCGCGAGCTATGAAAAATTGGCGGATAAGTCTTCTACACCTGCCATTACTTTGGCTTCTTCCCCTACAGCCGAAAACTCCTCTTTGGCTAGAAATGATGCTGACTATAACAGGACCATTTCGCATACAGACAAGCAAACTCCGGACACATTTATCGGAACCGGAGGAGCGGCGCCGTTTACCCTCAGTACCAAATACAATGCAGGTCCTGAAGGCTTCAACCTATCTCATGTGGAGACTTTCCTCAGAATGGAAACCTTAGCATCAGCAGAGATTGAGGTAGAAATCCGTGCAGGAGGAAGTTCTATCGCCAATGCCAAACTTCTGACAAAAGGAAGCTTGACAATTACCGGAAACGGTTCTGATGAAGTTGGGGATTGGTATCAAATAGCATTAGATAAAGCTGTAGGAATCTATCCGAATGAAAACTTCTACGTGATCGTCACACATCCTTTTGGCAATCAATTCCCACAAGGAACCATCACAGACGCTGAAAATGTACCAGGAAGATATGCTTACCTGAATGAAGGTGAGTGGTATGAAGTACAGGAAGGAAGCATGTCCAATATAGGTTGGCTGATGTTTGCCGGTGAAATGGAAGCAGCGAATTTCTCGTGGCTTGAAATCAAATCCGTTCAGGAAGGCATTTTGGCCAAAGGTGAATCCGGTAAAGTGGAAGTAAGTGTCGATGGGACTTTTGCCAAAGAAGGTGATCAAATGGCTCATATTGTCATTGCATCCAATGATCCTGACAAATCTACGGTACGTGTTCCCCTGACATTGCACATGAACGAAGCCCCATATTTTATGAGTGCGCCAACTTCCATTGTCATAGCCGAGAATGATTCCGCTACAGTGACGATTCAAGTGGTGGATCCGGAGAAAAATGCCATCACCCTCGATGCCGCAATAGGCCGTCAGTTTGCAAGCTCCACATTTAGGGCTGATTCCCTCAAGCTGATTTTCAAGCCGAATTATGGAGATGAGGGCATGTATCAATACAAGCTCACCGCCACAGATGAACATGGCGCCAAGCGCGAATTGATTATTCCTGTAGAGGTACTTCACACCAATCAGGCGCCTGCTTACATCGGTGCAAGTGACGCATTTGCGGTCTTCAAGCCGGGTATTCTTACTGAACATGAACTAGCTGCTTATTTTGCAGACCCTGATGGAGATGAATTCACTTATACGGTAAGCAGTAGCAATGAAGCTGTGCTGTCGGTATTTGCTTCCTCCTCCAAATTCATCATCAAAACGGGTGAAAATGGAGAGGCCGTCATGACCTTTACACTTACTGATAAGTTTGGGGCGGTGAGAAAAATCGACATGACTGTCAAAGTCGATCTGATCAGTGGGCTTGAAGACCTTGATGTACTCTTCAGCATCACAGCCTATCCAAACCCAACCTCAGGAATAATCCGGGTCAATGTAAAAGGAGAGGTCAGCAATACCTATTCACTGAGATTGGTCAATAGTTTGGGAGTGCCTTTGGTAAGCAAAGAAGAATGTGACCCAACTCAAGATACAGTGGTTGATCTGAGCGCTTTGCCTACAGGCGTATACCTCCTGGAAGTGACAGATAGGAGAGGAAAGAGCATGAGAAGAATTGTAAAAGAATAATAAAATGGACTCTAAAAACCTTGGTCAGCTATCAGAACAGTTGTTTGATTCACCCAACAGGTCTAATGGCCTGGCTGATTATATCTAAAATAGTTTAAGTTCAATTTGGTAAAAATGCCCCCGAATTATCGGGGGCTTTTTTTGCTTGAAATTGTAGCTGAAGGTATTGACCAAATTATCCAAAAATAAGAAGCCCTTGAAAACCGGAATTTTCAAGGGCTTAGGTCTATGAGTTCTCTGAAAAACTCGAAGAACTGAATTTATCAAAAGTT
>NZ_CDSBKL010000118.1:0-10676 GCF_977115555.1 Aquiflexum sp. | reverse complement strand
CACGGTCATCCCAGTAAGTCAATTCGGCGGAAACTCTTTTTATTGTTGTAAGGTTGCCAATGATGAGCTAGGGTATTTTTATCTTGAAGATTTGAAAAATTCCGGAGTGGACAACAGTCTCGAAGGAAAAATGCCAGAAGACGGAATCACAGGCAAATGTCTTGTCATGGTTACCGAAGATTCTGAAAGGACGATGAATACATTTTTGGGAATCACGCAGAACTTTTCCATAAATGATATCAATGAACTCGCCATCAAAGATTCCAAGTATTTATTTATTGAAGGTTATTTGGTGACCTCCCCAAATGGGAAAGAGGCAATGTTGAAAGCAAAGAAAATAGCTGAAGCAGCCGGAACAAAAGTTGCATTGACTTTCTCAGATCCTGCAATGGTTAAATATTTTCACTCAGGATTTGATGAAGTTATAGGTTCTAGTATTGACTTGTTGTTTGCCAATGAAGAAGAGGCAATGCTTTTTACCGGAAAGGAAACGATCTTGGAAGCTAGAGAAGAATTGAAAAAGGCTGCCAAACACTTTGTGATCACACAAGGAAAAAACGGAGCGATGATCTGGGACGGTGACACATTTATAGATATCGAACCTTACAAAACCAAAGCAATCGATAGTAACGGGGCTGGGGATATGTTTGCGGGAGCATTCATGTACGGCATTACCAATGGACACAGCTATGCTTCAAGCGGGAAATTGGCTTCAATGGCCAGTTCAAAAATCGTCAGCCAATTTGGGCCAAGGTTGAAGTGGCATGAGGCAAAAGAAATTCTGGCAAGATTGACTCCATGATTTTTTGGGATTTTCTTTTCTGGCGGAATTTTATCTGAAAATAATTAGTTAGAGATTTGATGAGTTATTGGCTTTTTTATATTTTCCGCAGAAATAACTTAACAAAATCTTCCTTGGTCTCTTATTTTATGCATTTATCCATTTTTGATAAACAAAATTGATTTAAAAAAGTAAAACTTACATGAACAAATAATATAATCCAAGAATATGAGAAAGTTTACCCTAACGCTATTGGCAGGAGTCTTTTTGACACTTTCGGCCATAGCCCAAAACAAAATCGATTTCAAGGAATTCACCTTGGATAATGGTCTTCACGTTATCCTTCATAGGGATAACAGCACCCCGATAATTGCAAATACTGTTTTTTATCACGTGGGGTCAAAAAATGAAAATCCGGAAAGAACAGGCTTTGCGCACTTTTTTGAGCACCTGATGTTTGAGGGTTCACCAAATATAGAAAGAGGAAAGTTTTTTGAAATCGTAGAATCTGCAGGAGGTACACTCAATGCAGGTACATCTCAGGATTTCACCTTTTATTATGAAATTTTACCCTCTAACCAGTTGGAATTGGCCCTTTACTTAGAAAGTGAGCGCATGCTTCAGGCCAAAGTGGATCAGATAGGCGTAGATACCCAAAGAGAGGTCATCAAGCAGGAAATGAAGCAAGTAATGGATGAGCGACCTTATGGAAGCTTTCAGAGAGAACTTCCATTAAGATTGTACCCAAACCATCCCTACAAATCCCCCATTATCGGTTCTGCCGCGCATCTAGATGCTGCCACGGTGGAGGACTTCAAAGGTTTTTATGATACATACTATGTGCCAAATAACGCAACCCTTTCTATTGCCGGCGATATTGATTATGAAAAGACGGAACAATTGGTCAGGAAATATTTTGGTGAAATTCCAAAGGGTACCATCAATCCTTATAGACCAAATATTGAAATCCAGAAATTGACTTCTGAGATTACAGACACGGTCTATGACAACATCCAGCTTCCGGCTGTCTTCCAAGGATATTTGATGCCAAAAAAAGGACATCCTGATGCCTATGCCTTGGATTTATTAAGTACATATTTGCTATCAGGCAAAAGCTCCCTGCTTTACCGGGAGTTGGTAGATGGAAGTCAAAAAGCAATTCAGGCAGTGGCATTTCCCAATGATCTTGAGGATGGAGGAATGTTTTTGATACTTGCTATCGCCAATATGGGAGTAGATATTAATGAATTGAATACGGCCATAGATGAAGTTCTCGAAAGTGTAAAAGCAAATGGCCTTGATCAAAAAGAATTTGACAAACTGATCAATATCAAAGAAAATCAATTGGTAAATGAATTGGGTTCGGTTGCCAATATCTCATTGACTTTGGCACAAGGGCATGTTTTCTATGGAGGTGCAGATGCTATCAATTCAAAATTGGATTTGTATAGAAAAGTGACCCCTGCGGATATTCAGCGTGTTGCCAAAAAATATCTGGATCCGAACAGCAGGGTGGTTTTGACTTATCTTCCCAAATCAGCACAAACTACCGAGTGATTTCCCTCTAAAAGACTATAAACATGAAAAATATATTCAAATATTTCTTTTTCTTAATTTTCATCACTTCGGGTATCGCCCAAGTTGACAGGACGGTTATTCCCGGTCCAGGACCTGCGCCTGAAATCAAATTTGGAAAAGCAGAATCATTTACTTTGAAGAATGGTTTGAAAGTTTTTGTGATACAAAACAACAAACTGCCCAGGGTAAGTTATACTTTGATCCTTGAAAGGGATCCGATATTGGAAGGTGATAAAGCCGGCATGCTTGGTTTTGTGGGAGAAATGATGACAGCAGGTACCAAGACAAGGACTTCTGATCAGTTCAATGAAGAAGTAGATTTTCTAGGAGCAAATATTTCTGCTTCCTCAACTTCAATTTATGCTTCGACATTGGTAAGAAACCAGGAAAGAGTTTTGGAACTGATGGCGGATGTATTGTTTAATCCTTTATTTCCTGAGGAAGAATTGGCAAAATTAAAAACGCAAACAAAATCGGGATTGGCTTTTGCAAAAGATGATCCAAATTCAATTTCAGGATATCTTTCTTCTAAATTAGTTTTCGGAACCGATCATCCATATGGTGAATTTGAAACGGAATCCACTGTGGACAATATTACTGTCGAGGACATCAAAAAATATTACCAGACTTATTTTAAACCAAATATTGCGTATTTGGCGATTGTTGGGGATGTGAATTTGGGCGAAGCCGAAAAGCTCGTCAATAAATACTTCGCAAAGTGGGAAAGGGGAGATATCCCAAATTTCAAATATCCCATGCCTGAGGCACCTCTCAAAAACACCATAGCAATGGTGGATAGATCTTCCTCCCAGCAATCGGTTATAAATATTACCTATCCTTTGGAAAACAGTCTTGCATCTCAGGATTATCTGTCAAGCAGGTTGGTGGGATTTGTACTTGGCGGAGGAGCTTCTTCAAGACTCTTTATGAACTTGCGGGAAGATAAAAAATTCACATATGGAGCAAATGCCGACATCGGTGCAGACAGGCTTGTGGCAACTTTCAGTGCCGGAGCAAGTGTAAGAGGATCGGCAACAGACTCAGCTGTGAATGAAATAATATATGAAATCAGGAATCTGCGGGATAAAGGTGTAACTCCAGAAGAGTTGGCTACCGCAAAAGCCAACCTCAGTGGGTCTTTTGCCCGTTCTCTTGAAAATCCTGCTACGATTGCAAATTTTGCCATCAATATGCAGCGATACAATCTACCTGAAGATTTTTATCTGACGTATCTGCAGAGGTTGAATGCATTATCAGTGGAAGAGGTAAATGCTGCTGCCAAAAGATTGTTAAAGCCTGACAATTTGTATATCACAGTAGTGGGGAATGGTGCCGAAATTGAAAAAGGTTTAATGGCTTTGGGCGAAGTAAAAAGATTTACCAATATGGGAGATCCGGAGAAGCAGATAGTGATGGACACAGAAATGACTCCTGAGAAAGTCATTGAAAATTACCTTTCAGCGATCGGCGGGGCAAATAAAGCAAAAGCCATAAAGACATCCAAGATGGAATCTGTAGCAGAAATCCAGGGAATGAAGCTTAATTTTGTGGCTGTTTATGATGAAGCCAATGGAGCTTTTGCTCAGAAAGTAATGATGATGGGAAATGTGGCTTCGAATACCGTCATCAAAGACGGGAAAGGCTCCGTCACTGCCATGGGACAATCCACTGAACTTACAGATGAGCAGTTTGAAGCTGCCAAAATGAGTATGTTCATTTTTCCTGAATTGCACTATGAAGAATTGGGATATTCAATGGTTCTGGAAGGCATCAAAGATGTAGAAGGAGAGAACGCATACAAAGTGATCATATCTAATCCTACAGGCTCGAAGCAGATCAACTATTACAGTGTGGAGACAGGGCTGAAAACCAAAACAGAAAGTGCAGAGGCTGGAGACATGTTTTATAGTGATTATCAGGAAGTAGAAGGCGTAAAATTCCCAATGATGATGTTATTGAAATCGCCTATGATTCCAATGCCTTTGGAAACGAAGGTTGAAAAAATCGAATTTAATGTTTCAATCTCAGAAGATGATATGAAATAAATTAAAGAGAGGGATTCCTTCCCTCTTTTTTTGTTTAAATTTCAAAAAATATAAAATCGTATAAAATGAAAAAAATGTTTGTAACAGCACTTGCATTAGGTTTTGTGCTTTTCGGATCAAATGCCGAAGCAAAAATAGCTGACAATCCAGCATCCAGTTCTTATGTTTTGTTGGAGAATGATCCTAAAACGATTATTGATAATTACATCAAAGCAGTAGGTGGAAAAGCCAATGTCGAAAAAATCAAAAATTCGGTATTGTTAATGGAAGCGGAATTTCAGGGAGCGACAATTGTAATCCGTGGGATTTCTGACCAAGTCAACGGAAGGATGCTTCAGGAGACTTCGGTAATGGGGAATGTTGCCCAAAAGACAGTTTTATCTGATGGGAAAGGGAAAATGTCCGCCATGGGACAGGAACAAGAACTAACTGAAGAAATGGTTGGCATGTTAAAAGCCCAGACTTATGTATTTCCGGAGATGCATTACAAAGATTTGGGATATGTAATGGAAGTTCAGGGAACAGAAACAATCAATGAAGAGGATGCTCACAAATTAATCATCACTGCTCCAAACGGTATGAAAACCGTTGAATATTACTCAGTTGCTTCAGGTTTGAAATTAAGAACCAGTTCGGAAGCAACAGGGGATATCACCTACATGGATTATTCAGAAATCGATGGGGTAAAAGTTCCAATGAGACTTTCGATCAAGAATCCAATGTTGCCCGTAGCCTTAGAAGCGAAGACAATTTCTATGAAATTCAATCAGGAACTTTCTGATGAAGATTTTAAATAAATCAAAAAAAACTGTACAAAAAGGGGCTTTTGAAATTTAGGAAGCCCCTTTTTTATACGCTAGAAAATCATAAATGATTTTGATCTCCAACAAGACCCTTGAGGCTATAGCTTTGATTTTTACTTGCTAGAATAGAGAATTTGGGGAAATATTTTTTTGAATCCATTTTTAAACTGATGGAAAGAGTTTTTCCTAACCTTTCAATATTGAAGTGAACTTGATTCTTTGTCGGATCAGCTTCATAATCACAATCCAAAATCCGGTCATTCTTCATCAGAATTGAATAAGCTTCAGAATCGGGATGAAGTTGGGTGATGATTCCCGATTCGTCTTTTCGGATTCCAAATCGGTGTAAAAGATCATTGCCCTCGAAACTTTTTTCGATTTCAATACCGATTTGAGCCATTAAAGATTTGATCAAAGGAAGCAGGTCTTCTTTGCCAAATACAAAATTTTGGAAGAATGATGTCATTGATTCTTTTTCCTTTGAATGACTGACAACCAATCTTTCAAAATCCCCAAGGGTATACCCGATTTTATTTTTTCCGAATTTCTCCCACATGCCTTTCATTACTTCAGATAGAGAAGACCCAGATGATTTGAGTATCAAGTCCATGCAAAGTGACAATAATGCTCCCCTGTTGTATATACTTACTTTTTTTTCAGGGATTCCTGCCCTGTAGCCATCGAGCCACAGATCAAAACTTGACTCCACTATAGACTGATTCTGCCAGCCAAAGCTGTCAAACTCTCGCTGAATCTGTTTTTGAAGAAGTAGAAGGTAGCCTTCAAGATTCAAATGTCCTGCTTTGAGCAAATAATAATCTCCCATATAGGTAGTCACTCCTTCCATGACCAAACCCTCCTCCAAATAAACTTCTTTGGAAAGGTCGTAAGGAATAATGCCTTTTGGCCTTATCCGACAGACATTCCAAAAGTGGTAGAGTTCATGTGAACTTACCCCGATGAGTTCGTCCAATTCAGATTTTTCTGAGAGGGCATGCGCCGGTCCATATGTTATGACAGTAGATAACGCATGTTCGACGCCATGGAAATGCCTATAAGGCAATAACTGAAAAATAAAATGGTAATCCTCAGCGGGGAATTCCCCAAAATCCTGAATTTGACTAGCAGTAAAAGACTTAAATACCTCAATGAAATTATTTATATGAAAATGGATATCCCCTTGAATCCAAATATGAAACCTTGCCTTTTCTACTGAGTAAGAATAATGCTTCAATCCATCACTCGCCAATAAAGGGCTGTCCATCAATTGTTGAAAAGAGATGGCTCTCCATTGGTTTTCACCTGTATTTTCAAGGGCAGTGGCTACTTTGTATTGATTTGGTAATTCAATTGAAACGCTGATTTCTTCATTTTTTCTCTGGGCTAGCTCAAAAATGAAATTACTGAAATTGAGATACAATTGTTGATCATCAGACCAACATCCCCCTGCATCCATTTGATTGCAATAAAACTCATATTGGATGAAATATTGTCCTGACTCAGAAGCAGTGAATACCCAAAGGTCCTTACTGCTTTTTTTCCAAGGTATTTCTGTTTCGTTTCTAGTTACTCTAAAAGCCCTGATTTTCTGCGCATAATTCGCTAATTCATATCTTCCCGGCCTCCAAGCAGGCAATTGGAGATAGATTTTTTCCTTTTCAAGGCAGGCAATCTCCAATTGAATTTGGATATATTGGGAAGTAAAGGATTTTCTGGAAATCGAATAATGCATATGCCTTTAGCTTTTGATTCAAAACAAAAGTAAATCTACGGTTTGTAAATAAAAAAAGGTTATCTATCTTTGCAGTCCTTTAAGGGGGAACCTTCAGGAATTCAACAAGCAAAGCACAAAATATTAAATAGATAGCGTCATGAAAAGAACATTTCAGCCTTCTAAAAGAAAAAGAAGAAACAAGCATGGATTCAAACTTAGAATGTCCACTGCTAATGGTAGGAGAGTATTGAAGTCCAGAAGAGCAAAAGGAAGACACAAACTTACCGTATCTTCTGAAAAGACTTTGAAGAAGTAATTTTGAGCATTTAGTTTCGTATGTTTAATACGTAAATCAAAATGCAATGAATTCCCAGCTTCACAAGAATGAAAGATTGCATTCTAAAAAGTTAATAAAGGAACTTTTTGACAAAGGTTCCTCTTTTTTTTTATATCCCTTTAAGGTAATGGTTTTGGAAATCAATTTTGATGTTCCAGAAACTAATCAGGTATTGTTTTCCGTTTCAAAGAAGAAGCTCAAAAAAGCTGTCGATAGAAACCTGATCAAACGTAGGATGAGAGAAGCCTATAGACTCAACAAGCAGATATTGGGGGAAATGGCTCAGGAAAAGAAAATTATAGGTCTTATCTACGTTTCTTCAGAAATCAGTACATTTCAGGTCATCGAGACCAAAATCAAAAAAATTCTCACCACTATTAAGGAAAGACCACTTTCCGCAAAAAGCAATCCATGAGCAAAAATTTCAAAAAACCGATACTTCTAATTCTTTCAGCAGTCTTTGCTGTTGGTTTGTTGTTTTCATTTGTCAACAAAAACGACAAGCTTTTCGCAATTGCAAAAAATCTTGACATTTTCGCTTCCTTAGTTAGGGAATTGGACTCTTATTATGTCGATGAAATCGATGCTGATAAGTTGGTGACAATCGGGATCAATGCCATGCTTGAGGAATTAGACCCTTATACGGAATATATTCCTGAAGAAAACTCTGATAGTTTTAGGCAAATGACAACAGGCGAATATGCAGGCGTCGGAGCTTTGATCGGAAACAGGACTGGGGCTAATATGATCTTGATGCCTTATAAAGGATTTCCGGCGCAAGCTGCAGGATTGAGGATTGGTGATGAGATTTTGAAAGTGGATACAGTCGACGTGGTAAATAGCCTTACTTCTGATATTTCAAAATTATTGAAAGGTCCGGCTAATACCAATGTCTCTGTACAGGTAAAAAGAGGCACTGACACCATTTCGGTGAATCTTACCAGAAAGAAAATTGTCATCAGCAATGTTCCTTTCTATGGCAAATTGGATGATGAAACCGGATATATCAAACTTTCGGATTTCACTACGAATGCAGCATCTGATGTAAGAAATGCATTGGTGGATTTGAAATCTCAGGGAATTACCCGACTTGTTTTAGACGTAAGGGACAATCCCGGAGGGATTTTGAGAGAGGCCGTAGATATTGTCAATTTATTCATTCCAAAGGGAAAAGAAGTTGTAAGAACTATTGGCAAACTTGAAAATGTAAACTCTGTCTATAAAACCACGAAATCTCCTGTTGACAAAGATATCCCTATGGTGGTTTTGATCAATGAGAGGAGTGCTTCTGCTGCGGAAATCGTAGCCGGCGCACTTCAGGATTATGACAGGGCTGTTTTGGTGGGAAGAAAAACTTTTGGTAAAGGATTGGTGCAGACTACAGTTCCTCTTTCTTATAATTCCCAAGTCAAAATCACCACAGCTAAATATTACATCCCGAGTGGAAGATGTATTCAGGCCATAGATTACAGCATGGAAAGTAGGGATGAAAACGGAAATTCCATTTCAATACCGGATTCCTTGAGAAAAGAGTTTAAAACAAAAAATGGACGAATTGTCCTGGATGGTGCAGGAATTGAACCGGATGAAAGGACCGAATCCAAATCTTTTGCTCCTATTACTTATAGTTTGGTTGCCAGAAACCTTGTGTTTGAATTTGGGAATAAGTTCTTCTTAGAAAATGAAATGATTTCTAATCCAAGGGATTTTGTGGTGACAGATGAGATCTATGCTGACTTTGTAGCTTCATTGGTTGGCAAAGATTATGACTACACTACCTATGTAGAAAAGACACTTGAAGATTTGGAAAAATACGCAGAGAAAGAAAAGTTCTTTGACGAGATCAAACCGACAATAGATGACCTCAAGAAAAAAGTAAGCCATAATAAAGAACAGGACTTAGTTACTTTCAAGTTTGAGATCAAAGAAGCCCTCAAAGAGGAATTGGTTTCAAGGTACTATTTTCAGCAAGGAATAGTAGAAGCCTCTCTTGTGAATGATGAAGACGTCTTAGCTGCCTTGGCTATCCTATCAAATCCTAGTGAAATTAACCGGGTTTTAACAGCATCGGCGAAATAGAGAGTCCCAATATGGCTTTAATCCTTTCAATTGAGTCTGCCACTTCTATTTGTTCTGTCGCATTGCACAATGAAGGTGTTTTGCTTAAGTTGTCTGAGTACAACCAGGAAAATTCTCATGCAAGGCAATTGATGATTTTGATTGAGGATTTGTTTTTGCAAGTTGGCTTAAAACCGGGTGATCTTTCTGCGGTGGCGGTTTCCTCTGGTCCTGGTTCATACACTGGGTTGCGTATCGGGGTATCTGTTGCCAAAGGTATCGCCTTTGCATATGATTTACCCATAATTGCTGTAGATACATTGACGGGGTTGGCATTTCAGGCCTTTCCATTTTGTAGGGAAAATGATTTTGTTATTCCCCTACTCGATGCTAGGAGAATGGAAGTTTACACCAGTGTATTTGGAGCTGAGGGTAAAATTTTTGAGCCATCCCATCCCCTGGAAATAGATTTGAACCCATTTTTGAAATATTTGGAAATGGGGAAGGTGTTTTTTTTAGGTGATGGATTAGAAAAACTGAAGAGCATACTTGAACATAAAAACTCTGTCTTTCTGCCAAATTTAAATTCTGCTGTTTCAATCGGTCCACTGGCCTTCAAAAAGTTCCTTGATAAGTCTTTTGAGGATAATGCCTATTTTGAACCGAACTACTTGAAGGAATTTCGGGTTTTAGCTTCAAAAAAGAACCCACTTTTAATATGAGCGAAATCATCAACAGGGTAGCGTCAAGTCCCATAATTACCATAGACTTAGAAACATTTTTCAGGACTGAAGAAAGAGTCGGTTTTGATCTCAGGGAATTTCTATTTCAAGAATTGGTTTTGAGAGAAAAGGAATTCCGATCTGATCTGATTAAAATTGATTGGGACTGGTACAAAGGTAAACTTGTGGCCATATTCTGTTCTGCTGATGCTATTGTTCCCAATTGGGCCTTTATGTTGGTCGGTACTTATCTTTCAAAGGCTGGAGTTGAATTTGTTATCGGAGGTTTGGATGCCTTAGAGCAATATCTCTTTGAAAAGGCAATTTCAGAAATCGATCTTAGGGAATATGAAAATAGGCCTGTAGTCATTAAGGGTTGCAGTAAATACCCGGTGCCTTTATATGCTTATGGCAGAATAATGGCAAAAATCCAACCATATGCAAAATCCATCATGTATGGAGAGCCCTGCAGTACCGTGCCATTATATAAAGCCCCAAAGTAAAAAAAATCTTCTTGTATACAGATACTTAGCTTATATATCCAGTTTTTTTAACATCACGGTTTGGTAATATTAATTCAGTCTGCTAAGTTTGCAATCCGTTTACAGATAAGATCATTCAAAAGAGGATTGATTGGG
>NZ_CDSBKL010000117.1:0-10712 GCF_977115555.1 Aquiflexum sp. | reverse complement strand
CACCCACATTGATGGTGACCCCACAAATGGATAAAAAATTTGATGAAAATGGTGCATTGGTGGATGTCACCTTTGAAAAACCAATCGAAAGGTTTCTGGAGGATTATCTTTGGTTGCTTGAAAAGTTAAAGAATTGAAAGTCATTTTCTTGCTTTATTGGATATGTTTAAATGAAAAAAAGTAAAAGCAATTTCCAAAACTTGGACTGATAGATTAAAGGCCTATGAATAGCGAGGATGTACGATGGAAGCAACGATTTCAAAATTTTGAAAAAGCGATTGGTTATTTGGAGCAGGCACTTCAAATTCCCAGTCCGGATATCGTTCAAAAAGCAGGTATTATTCAGTTTTTTGAGATGAGTTTTGAACTTGCCTGGAACATGGTGAAAGATTATTTGGAGGATCAGGGTTTTGTGGATATTAAGTCTCCAAGAGGTGCTTTAAAAAAAGCCTTCGAAATGAATATTTTAGAAAACGGACACGATTGGATGGATTTGTTGCAAGACAGAAACCTTACAGCGCATACTTATGACGAACAAAAAGCTACTGAAATGGAGCAATTGATTAAAAATAAGTATTTCCCTATATTGAAAGCATTGCAAATTAGTTTTAATCAAAAAGCAAATGAATAGGTTTGGCCTTTTAGAAAAAGACATCGAAGAAATTATTTCTGTATTGGAGAAATTTCCCAAAGTTGAGAATGCGATTGTTTTCGGGAGCCGGGCAAAAGGAAATTTTAAGAATGGCAGTGATGTGGATATTGCTCTGAAAGGGAAAGATTTAGATTTTGATACTATTAGCCATGTAAGCTATCAGCTCAATGAAGAGACACAAATGCCATATAAATTTGATTTGCTCAACTACCATACCATCAAAGAACCTGAATTGAAGAATCATATTGACCGTGTAGGGATTGAGTTCTACAATAGAAAACATTTAAATCATATTAGGTTATAGATTGCTTATAATTTCATCTCTTAAGAAATACACTCAAAGCCATGCGGGTTTCAGTTTTCAAAATCAATTTAGCTTTTGTTTTTACATGTTTTTTAGGATTGGGGTGCTTGGCAAAGGCTGATAATCAAACCACAGAATTTGATAGGCCCAATGTGATCTTGATTTTCATTGATGACCTGGGTTATGGGGATTTGGGCACTTATGGATCAAAGCTTAATGTTACACCAAACCTGGATCAAATGGCAAGGGATGGGGTGAAATTCACGAATTTCTATGTGACTCAGGCGGTTTGTTCTGCATCAAGGGCAGCTTTGTTGACCGGGACTTATTCCAATAGATTAGGAATCCATGGGGCTTTGGACCATTCGGCCAAACATGGATTAAATCCGACCGAAACCACAATCGCTGAAATGCTGAAGCCATTGGGGTATCAGACTGCTGTATTTGGAAAATGGCATTTAGGACATCATATCGAGTTTTTGCCTACTAATCAGGGATTTGATGAGTATTATGGAATCCCTTATTCCAATGACATGTGGCCCAATCACCCCCAATCCAAAAACTACTATCCGCCTTTACCTTTGTACCAAAATGACAAAGTGGTGGATACAATTTTTTCTGACCAAAGTATGTTGACAACCAAGTTTACAGAAAAAGCGGTTGATTTCATCGAGAGAAATAGCCAAAAACCATTTTTCTTGTATCTCGCCCATCCGATGCCACACGTGCCCCTTTTTGTATCGGATAAATTCAAAGGGAAGTCTTCAAACGGGCTTTATGGTGATGTCATCATGGAGATTGATTGGTCAGTAGGAGAAGTGATGAAAGCACTGAAAGAAAACGGTTTGGAAGAAAATACCCTAGTCATATTTATTTCAGACAATGGCCCTTGGCTTTCCTATTCGGGACATTCGGGTAGTGCCGGTCCGCTAAAGGAAGGGAAAGGGACTTCATGGGATGGTGGAGTAAAAGTGCCGGCGATGATAAAGTGGAAAGGACAGATACCCACAGGTTTGGTTCAAGAAAACCCTGCGATGAGCATTGATATTTTGCCGACAATAGCCCAAATAACAGGTGCTGAATTACCTGAATTGCCTATTGACGGTAAAAGCATTTGGAGAATGCTGACCAATTCAAAAGCAAAATCACCTGAAGAAGCTTATTTCATTTATTACAATAAAAATGAACTTCAGGCTGTAGTCATGGGAGATTGGAAACTATATTTTCCTCATAAATACAGAAGCATAGTCCCCGGCCAAGCCCCTAGAAATGACGGGATTCCCATCGATTATTATATGATTGAAATGAAGGAAATGGAATTGTATCATATTCCCACTGATATTTCAGAATCAAAAAATGTGATTGCCGAAAACCCTGAAATAGTAGCAAAAATGCAAGCATTGGCCGAAAAAGCAAGGGAAGACATGGGTGATGCATTACAAAACCGTGAAGGAAAAAACAATAGAGAACCTGGCAGGGTCAATTGAACAATTGATTCGGATATGATTATTTTTCAATTGCCAATCTCCAACAAAAAACAGCCAAAATTAGGGTCAGTGGGGTTGCAAAGAATTTTTCGAATGCATTGTTTGCAAAGAGATTGCCTAAAGTGTTGAGTGCAAAAACCAGCATCAATATCAAAAAAAAGACTTTGAGGAAAATAGGTTTGACTTTCCAATTTAAATAACCGACCCGAATCCCAACAGCAATCATTACTAAAAGTGTAACGATGATCGAAATGGACTCAAATACAAACATTTGTTCCCGGTTTTCCAATTTTCCTCCCCAGGTATTTTCAAATGGAACTACACCAAAAAGGATAAGGAAGTGGAACATTAACGAAGCAGATGTAATCATGAGGATTCCATTTGCGGCAAATGTAGGTGTTAGTTTTTTATTAAAGATCAATGGAATAATGGTTTGAATATTACCACTCAAAATTTTAAGGGATTCACGTTTTCAAGCATTTTCTTGGCATCTTTCCAATTAGGAAATTGCTCTGCATTGATTGTCAGGGTCCGGATTTCTTTAGCAAGTTTGCCACTTTCTTTCATTGCTTTCAGGTGTGCACCGCTTTTGGAAAAATCCTTCAGGCTTTTTTCATCCGGCCAAAGAGTCAGAGTATAGTGTTTGGTCCAAACCCCTGTTTTTTTCATTCCAAGGCTATTACTTTTTTTGACTTGGAGGGTGATTGACAATGCTGATTTGGCCAATTTGAAAAACAAAATAAGGTTTTTCAACTCTAGATAAGTTAAGGTGAGTTTCATGGTGTATAACCTTTTTCAAAATTAGCCATTGAAAATTCGTTTACATTCTCAAAGAATGTAAGTAACAATTTAATCATAACCTGAATTTTAGGATTTCCGCAATTGTAGCATAGTACTCAAATTCTGTTTGAAGGTAATTGTTATATGCCATGTAGTAATAATTGCTTTCGAGAAAATATTCAATCGTCGAAATATATCCAACTTCCAAAGCTTTATCCAAATAGTCTTTGCTATTGAGAGTTGAAAGTACGTTTTTGTACTCGTTTAGGGTAAGGGAAAGTTTCTCGTACTTTTCATATAGCTGCAAGGAAGAGGAGTATTTGTCATTTTGGTATTGAACGACTTTGAGACTTGAAGAAGACAGTTCCGCCTCACTTTGCCTCACTTTATATTTGTTTTCCCAAAGTGGAATTGAAGTTCCAAAGTGAAAGCCATTGAACCTTTGTCCCAAAATAGCCTGATGGCGATATCCAGCTTCCAGTTTTGGCAGGGAAAGGGCTTTTGAAAGTTCCAGCTGCTTTTGTGCAGCCGAGATTTCCATCTCAATGAATTGCATTGTCGGGTCTTTGGCTTGAATTTCTTCAAACAATTCCTCGAAATCATCCATAGAATCCATCACAGGGTATGTAATAGCTTCAAATCTCAGTGGCTCTCCGCCGTTGAGTCCTGTCAGTTTTTGCGTTAGCTGATTGATCTGGGAAAGATTAAGCTGGTAATCTTTATTGATCTCAATGAGTTGAAGCTTTGCTTTATTGACATCGAGTATGTTGCCTTCTCCTGTGGAGAGTTTTTTTTCAAAGCTTTCCAATAACCCTTCTGTATAAGCCTTTCTTTCTTGAATTTGGATTTGAAGTTTATTCTGATAAATCAGTTCAAGACAGGTGCTTTGAGCATCAAAAAGGATTTCTTGCCTGCTCGCATTCAATTGAAAATCTGTTTGTGAAATCCTGCCTTCAGAAAGCTGTTTTCTTTTACCGTAAGAAGTCGGAAAATCGAAGGTCTGATTGACCAAAAAGTCTGTTTGGTTACCTGCATTGACAGGAAACCCATACATGAAATCGTATTCCACATTTGGATTATAAAGAGGGTTGTTGGATTTGAAAGCCAGTTTTTGTGCCTCGGTATTTTGGGCATTTGCTTGTAAGGTTTTGTTGTTTTTTTCAATTTCAACCAAGATATCTTCAATGCTAACCTGCGCCAAAACAGGAAAAGTAACGGCTAAAGTAAGCATCATCGCGCAGATGAATTTTTTCATTTTACCACAGATTTTGATTTGGATAAATAGTACACCATCGGAACTATGATGAGGTTCAGTAGCGTGGAAGTGGTCAATCCTCCCAAAATAACCTTTGCCATTGGACTTTGGATTTCATTTCCAGGCAGGTCGCTTGCCATGGCCAAAGGGATCAAAGCCAATCCGGCAGTGATGGCAGTCATGAGAATTGGACTCAGTCTGTCTTTGGATCCCTGAATGACCGTTTGGTATAGGTCCAGACCTTCCTCCCTAAGGGTTTCATAGTGGGAGACCAAAAGAATCCCGTTTCGGGTAGCGATTCCAAACAGGGTAATAAAGCCGATGATGGCCGGAATGCTCAAGATTCCACTCGTGAAATAAATACTGAAAATGCCCCCAATAAGTGCCAAAGGGAGATTTATGAGGATGATGGAGGCGATTTTTCCATTTTTGAATTCCTGAAAAAGAATCAGGAATATCACCAAAAGCGCAAATAGTGAAGTAATGAAAAGGGAAGAAGATGCTTCTTCTTCGGCTTCGAACTGCCCGCCGAGTTCGACATGGTAGCCTTCAGGGAGCCTGATCTTGTCATTGATCCTTTGTCGTACTTCATCTACCACGGATTTTTGGTCACGGCCTGCTACGTTAGCAGATACGACTGTTTTTCTTTCGACATTTTCCCTGTTGATGGTATTAGGTCCACTTGCGGATACAATGTCTGCCACGTAGTGAAGCGGTATTTTTTCCCCTGAATCGGTATCAATTTGGGTATTGAGAATGTCTTCCATTTTCTCTCTGTTAGCAGGATCGAACCTGACAATCAAGTCAAAAGAACGGTTTTCTTCATAGATTTCTGAAACTTTCTCTCCGGACAAACCCACATCCACGAATTCATTGAATTGACCAATGGTGATCCCGTAATGGCTCAAAAGTTCTCTTTTGGCTTTTATCTGGATTTGAGGGATTTCAATCTGCGGTTCTACACTCAAATCCACCAATCCTTCGATTCCCTGAATTTCATTTTTGATCTGATTTCCAAGGGAGTTCATTTTGTTGAGATCCGAACCAAATATTTTGATAGCAATGTTTGCGCGTGTTCCAGATAACATATGGTCTATCCGGTGTGAAATGGGTTGGCCAATACTGATGTTTGCTTCTTTGACTACTGATAATTTTTCACGGATTTCAGCCAGGAATTCTGCCCTTGTCCTTTCCTGAAGTTCAAAAGGAACCTCAATCTCAGAAGAGTTAACCCCTTGTGCATGTTCGTCAAGTTCTGCTCTTCCTGTTCTCCTAGTGGTAGAAATCACCTCTGGAATAGTCAATAAAACATCTTCAACTCTTTTTCCTATTTTATTGCTTTCCTCCAAAGAAAGTCCAGGAAGAGAAACTACTGCAAGGGTAAGTGCCCCTTCATTGAATTCCGGTAAAAAACTTCTTCCCAGCTGGGTAAATGCCAAAATCGCCACAAACAGCATGGCAAGGGCTGATCCGATAAAGGATTTTTTCCATCCCATCGCAAATTCTAAAAAAGACACATAGTAAAGCTGAAGTTTGGCCACCAGCCAGCTTTCCTTCTCTTGTTTTTCAAGCCTTTTTTCATTGGTCAGCATATAGCTGCAAAGCACAGGTGTAAGTGTAATTGCAATAATTAGAGAAGCAAACAGTGCCACGATAAAGGCGATGCCCAATGGCGCCAAAAGCTTTCCTTCCATTCCCGAAAGAAAGAAGAGCGGAAAGAAGGCCACAATGATGATAAATGTAGCATTGATGATGGATTGACGGATTTCAAACGAGGCATTGAAAATTACTTCAAGCTGATTGGTTCTTTCAATTTTGGGCTTTTTGGCATTTTCCTTCAGCCTTTTTAGGACATTCTCCACGTCAATGATGGCATCATCTACCAAATCTCCAATAGCAATAGCCATGCCTCCCAAACTCATGGTATTGATCGTAAAGCCAAGCCACTTTAGAGTAAGGATAGCAACCAATAAGGATATAGGAATCGCCAATAGGGAAATGACCGTTGCCCGCCAATTCATCAAAAAAAGGAAGAGGATGACCACTACAAAAGCACTTCCTTCCATCAGCGTCCTCTGGATATTACTGATAGAGGCATTGATAAAATCTGCCTGTCGAAATACTTTTGTATTGATGACGATGTCCGAAGGCAAGGTTTTTTGAAGATCCAGGACAGCTTCATCGATTTTTGTTGTCAATTCCAAAGTGTTTACCCCCGGTTGTTTGGATACTGCCAAGACTACAGAAGGCTTTCCATTATTGGAAGCATCCCCGATTTTTGGTGCCGAACCGATTTTGACCTCTGCGACATCTTCGATTCTTACCGTTTGTCCATTTGATTTCTTGATTATAGCCCTACCGATTTCGTTTACATCGTTGGTTCTTCCTATTCCTTTGATGATGTATTCATTTCCATACTCATTCAAAAATCCCCCGGAGGAGTTGCCGTTAGATTCCTTGGCCGCTTCAATCAATTCAGAAAGTGTGACCTGGTGAAAATTCATCCTTTGGGGATTGGCCTGGATCTGGTATTGTTTGAAATCTCCCCCATAGACAATGACCTGTGCCACACCCCCTGTAGCCAAAAGTCTTGGCCGGATAATCCAATCCGAAATCGTCCTCAAATCCATCATAGAGGTGCTGTCGGCCGTTAAGGCGACAAACATAATCTCTCCCATGATAGAAGACTGTGGCGCCATGGTTGGAGTTCCAACGCCAATTGGCAGCTTATCCGAAATGGTGGCAAGTTTTTCATTGACGACCTGCCTGGCGAGATAGATATCCGTATCCCATTCAAATTCGACCCAGACAACAGAAAAACCGCCAGAAGAAGCACTGCGGACGCGCCTTACATTGCTAGCTCCGTTGACTGATGTTTCTATTGGAAATGTGACTAGCCGTTCGACTTCTTCCGGAGCCATTCCATGGGCTTCTGTCAAGACCACCACTGTAGGAGCTGTCAGGTCAGGAAATACATCCACTTCCATATTGAAGGCAATGTAAGTTCCAAAAAGAGACAAAAGTCCAAAGCCAACTATCACTAAAAGGCGGTTGTTCAGTGAAAATTTTAAAATCCTGTTGAGCATTCTTTTATCAGTTTATCATACTGAAAAACAGTATATTATATTTTATTACCTTCAGTGAATTCCAAGGTTAATGTGAGTGTCCGTGCTCAGGAATTGCACCGGATGCACTTGCTAATTTGATGGCATAAGCGCCTTTGGTGACTACTCTTTCTCCTTCTTTCAGCCCTGAAAGTACCTGCACAAGTCTTCCGTCATTGCCACCCAATTTGATTTCCCTCTTTTCAAAAGTTTCTCCACCTGTCTGGACAAACACAAAGAAATTTCCGAGTTCTTCCATTAAAGCTTTGGTAGGTATGATCAATGCATCAGGTATTGGGGAGGATTTAAGATATACCTCTGCCACGGATCCAGGAATGATATTTCCGACATTGTCAATTTCAAATGTTATGGGAATATAGGAAGCGTTTCCGCTGGTGCTTTTTCCAAATGAGATGACTTTTCCATTCATCTCCTCCGTATTGAAGACAGTATTTTCACTTACAATTTTGAAATTGGCACCACTGATCATTGGTAATTTCTGAAAGTACTTTTGTGAGACATTTGCCTGAAGCATCACTTTTTTATTTTTGCTGACTAAGGCTAGGGGAGTTCCTGCTTCTACAAATTGTCCTTCCGAAACGAGCAGGTTTTTGAGGAATCCATTTGAGTTCGTTGTGACTTTTTGGCCGGAGGAAGAATAGTTTTTGGAAACAGCCTGATAGGTCGATTGCATGTTTTCGTACTCGAGTTTTCTTTTGAGGTATTCCCGCTCTGAAATTATCCTGTCCTTTATAAGGATTTCTGCTCTATCAAATTCAGCTTTTGCCAATTCATAATTTGCCTTGGTCTCTTTGAAATACACATCAGGATTTCCTTGGGTTAGACTTCCTCCCGTGATGGTAAAAATATGGTCTCCGACATTAAGCTTTGATCCCACGACTGTTTTGTTGCTTGCAAACAACACAGCACCACTTGAATTGGCTGTAATAACTGTTTCATCTCCAGGTGCCGCAATGACTTGGCCACTTGTTTTTAGGATTTCCCTGAAAGTGCCTCGCCTTACAAGTTCATTTGCAAACTCAATATTCCAAGCTTGGGGCTTCAAATAAGTAATTTCTTCCCCGGTTTTGGTTTGTTTTTGATTCCTTACCACAGCAACCAAATCATTGAAAACCTCGATGTTTTCAAAAACGAATTGCTCAGAGATTGCACCTGTTTGGATATCGAAAGTAAGTTTTCCTGTTCCGGTAGTTTCCGGGGTGATTTCGACTTCGTAGATTCCCGTGCTTGTCTGACTATTTGCCTCTGCCAAAACCTGCTTTCCTCCAATAGATAGGTTAGATTTGATTTTTCCGTCTTGAACAGGTTGGAATTTTTCACCGAGTCTGGTAAGGTGGACCATCATCGTTGTGGGTTTTCCTGCTATCAGATAGGGGAAATCAACAAATAATTCCAAATTATCCGAGTATTTGGTAAGGGTGACAGGAGGGATTTCCTCTTCTTCATCGTGACTATGGTCATGAGCTTGATTGCAGCTGAAAGAAATGACCAATAGCCAAGCCAAAAGGATACTTGCCTTTTTCATGGTATTGTAAATTGAAATTTTAAATTGGGGAAGGAATAAGTTTATGGGATCCCATTAGAAAGGAATACCAAAAAAATTACAAATACGCAGGTGGAGCTCTCAGCCCACCAGGCGGGAAATAGCTAAAAATAAAAGGATCTTGATTGTATTCTGTAAAGAATTTTTCTTCTTCAATTAATGGAAATTTGGGCCTAATTTCATCTTGATGTACGGAATAGAAATCAAAATACTCGTTGTTGAAAGTCTCATCCATATTTGGACAAGAGATACATTCCATACCTTCGTGTCCATGAGATACCAAAGAAAAGAAGTTTTCTAAAAGTGTATGGTGGTGGCTTGATTCAATCTCGGAACTGAATTCCTGATGAAAATGGCCGGAAAAGCCAAAATCTTCAATATGGCTGTGGTGGTGATGGGGTATAATACTGTGTCCCAACATCATCAATGTGGAAAGCGAAAGAAAAAATAAAGACAAATATGATTTCTGCATTTAATTCAAAAATAAAAAAAGTATCAAATTTCCTGTTACCGTTGAACCATTTTCTGTTCTAATTATAACGGCTCTAAATAAATGATAGAAAGAGGCCTATCAATGAACCGGGTATTTTTCGCGGATATAATTTATGGATTCTTTGGCCAAGGCTTTGATGATGTCTTCTTTTACATCGGATAGTTTGTTGATATACACACAGGATTTCCCATTTTTGAATTTTCCCAATTGGGCAAGAAGAGTACCACTTTGACCTTCAATATCACACGAAAAATATAAGGAAATGGCAGCCTTTCTTGGGGAAAATCCCACCAAAAGAAAATCTCCTTCCCTGCCGCTGTCATATTTATAGTGATAGCTTCCAAATCCAATGATGCTTGGCCCCCACATTTTGGGCTCATGGCCTGTGGCTTCTTTGAAAATCCTGATCAATTCAAAACTGTCATTTCGCTTTTGCTCGTTTTCAACCTTATTGACAAAATCAGTGACGGAAGAATCGGTTTCTTGTGTTTTGTTTGCTGCCATGGGAATTATTTGTATTTGTCATTTAGGCCTATCCCATTCATGATCATGGGTTTGATTTTTTCCAGTCGGGACAATTGGGTTGCTTCCCGCTTGGCTTCCTGTATGTATGCCGAATATTCATTTTTCTGGTAATCGCTTAGTTTTTCAAAACAGAAATTGAGTTCCTCGTTAGAGCAAAGCGCTTCACAAAGAATGGGATGGATTTCTATTACTTTGGATTTTTGATTTAGTGGCTTTAGCTCTTTTTTCTCATTCTCGACTGCCTCATGGATATAGGAAATAATTAATTCAGGATTGATTTCTTCAATAGCATGAAACCTCCATTGCCGTTGTGATTTGGTTTTACCTTCCTGAGCATTTACCAAGACCTTCATTGGGTCGGATAAAGCAATACCATTATAAAACCAGATGCCGACATAGGATTTGAATGCGGCAATACCTAGGATATTTTTTCCTTGAAAAGTAAATACATCAATACCCCACTTAACAGTTCTCTCGAGTTCCGTTTCTGCCAATATGGATATCAGTTTATCCAATATTTCTTTTGGGTTTTTCATCATTTGGGATTG
>NZ_CDSBKL010000116.1:0-10826 GCF_977115555.1 Aquiflexum sp. | reverse complement strand
CCCATTTCAATTACATTGAGGTAGACTTCCATAATCCGCTCTTTGGTCCAGATCGTTTCGATCAAAAAAGTAAAATAAGCTTCCAATCCTTTTCTTATGAGGTTTCTCGATGGCCAAAGAAAAACGTTTTTGGCAGTCTGTTGACTGATAGTGCTCGCGCCTTTGATGCGTTTTCCTTTTTTGTTTTTCTCCCAAGCTTCTTCCATTGCCTTCCAGTCAAAGCCATTGTGCTCCAAGAACTTTTGGTCCTCGGCGGCATATACTGCCTGTGGCATGTGTTTGGAAATATTGTCTATCGAAACCCAATCTTTGTATAACCGGACTTCCTTCTTTTCATCCCAAGCCTGTTCCCAAAGTCTGATTACCATCAATGGAGTCACAGGGACAGGTACAAACCTGTAAAAAATAGTCAACCCGATGGAAATGATAAAAAACCAAAGGGCAATTTTGAAAAGGAATCTGAAGATTTTCTTGATGAATTTCATGGTGGTTTATGCGAAGGCGGTGGCTTGGATAAATCTATAATAAAAAACTGAATTTGGCATATCCCTTAATTGGTCCATCGCCTCTAGCATGTCTTTGACCTGTATTTCGCTGACCAATCCTTCGGAGAGCAATGCCGGAGCACCGCTGTTCATCAGGTTTTTCCAATAATTGAACACAGTTCTTTTTTCATCGGAATATCGGCTGTCTAAATGAAAGCCTCCGCTTCTTAGACTGATGTTTTGGTAACCCGATTCGGACAACAAATCCCCGAGTCTTGCACCCACCTGCGGATCACCGCCGATTTGGACCTGATAGTCATTGTAGATTTTCCAATAATCCACGATAGAGGGCATGACGGGATAGGTATAAAAAGTCGCGTTGAAAACTTCCGTAATCGAGACCATTGCTCCGGTCTTCAAAAACGGTTTCATGCTGATGAGTACTTCAACGGGATCAGGGATATGTTCCAAAACCCAACAGATAAAAGCACCATCGTATTGCTTGTCAAGCTTCAGGTTTTTGGCATCCTGATGGACAAACCTCACTTTATCTTCTCCAAAACCGGCTTTGGCCATGTTTTCCTTCGCCTTGGCAATTTGACGGGATTCATATTCTACCCCGGTGATGGAAAGGTGTGGAAATCTCCTGAGTAAGATTTCTGTCTGGGCGCCTACCCCACTGCCTATTTCGAGCAAGTCATTTACTTTCGAAAAATCAATGAAATCATAAATAGGCCTTTCGATCACCAAAGCCTGTTCCCGGAGCCTTTCCTGCTCGATTTCCTGATAGCCGTGGATGTATTTGGGAGTGGAAGTGCCGCTCATTTTCTGTGGATTGTTTCGCAAAGAAAGAGGAATTATCGCGCATTTTAAAACCCGAGAAGGGATTAAGGATTTGCTGTTTTTTTGAGTACCACGGGCTCTTTCAGTTTGGTGGTGAGGATCTCCATAAAGTACTTGAGGTCAGGATAGACGGAGGGTGAGATAAGTGGGTATTTTAAGCTGATGGATGCTGTTACCTTAATTTGACCCTCCCATTGGGTAACTTGATAAGTGAAAAGCGCGGTGCCTCCAGGTATGGTGATGTTTGCATCTTCAGGATAATCATCGACTTCGTAGCCAGCAGGAATCTCTACGATGGAGGTATAATTATCTGTAAATGTATACATGAAGTCAACCGGGAAAGTCCTGATATCCGATTGAAATGGGTTTTCGCTCCAGCGCGTATAAGCAAAAGGAGAAATAAAAGTGGTTTCGGCATCAAACTCACTGAAAGCATATTTGAACTTTGCCTCTAGCTGCTTTCTCGGTTCTGTCTTTTCTGTAACGCCAAAGTCTGAAAGGTTTTCCGGCGAGGAGCCGAGGATGTATTTTTTCAAAGTATCTACTTCATCGATGGTGCTGCCGTTCATTTTGGTAAGGGCATCATAATCCGTAAACCTTACAGTTGATTCCGAAATGAGGTGGTTGTTTTCATCCAATTTGGTATTGACCATCTGAACAATTCCAGATCTGTGGGGAAGCGATACGGGGACCAGGCCGCTGTCCTTCTCTTTCATGATGTAACCATAGGCCACATGCTGGTTTAGTGGCAGGTATCCAAAAGGTCTTGCGGAGTTGGTGGCATCCAAAAAGTATTCTTTGTCATCTACTTTGGTATAAATGATCAATTGGTCGAATTGGTCCAAAAAAGGTGTGTCCACCAAGCGTGAGTGGCCGTTTCCTTTGCTGCTGATCAATAAAGGATAGGCTGTTAAGCCATTCGCCCTAAGGTAAGTCAAAAGCGTCAGGTTGATATCTGCCCGCTGTCCTGTCCGGGATTCGAGCATAGCTCTGAGATTTTTGGAAGGGAAAGGGCTGTACTCACCATTGTAGCGGTATTTTTCTGTTACAAAATTGTAAATCTCTTTCGCCTTTTGTGTCTCTGTCTCTCCCTTTGGGACAAAGATTGAAATCTGGCTTTTTTCCCCGGCATTTGGCTTCAGATAGTGGACAAATAGGTCAAACTCACTGATGCTTTCTGTCAATTCCTGCCAAGAAGTATAAGTCTGCTTGAAGCCCGAGCCTCCTCCTCCGTAAGTTGCCAAATTGGAAAATGCATAACCTGAAAGCTGAAAACCGATTTTTTCAAGGTAATCTTGGTAATTTGCCATCATCGGTTCTATTTTGACTGAGTTCAGGTCGGTCACTGTCCAACTGTAAGTCCCATCATAATTTGTCCGGTAGTCACATTTCTGTGTTTTTTCGCCCTGAGCAAGAAATCGATAATTCAAAAAGGAAGGAACTTCAATGGTATAGCTTGATTTGAGGGTTGGTATGGAATTGTGAAACACCCAAGGATCAAGAAAGGTGATGCCTTTGTCCGTTTTCAAATAAGAATACTCAATGATAGAACCTACTTTGACATCTTTAAATGTAAACCTGACTTCTTTATAATTGTCGTCTAGATCTACTTCGAAAAAATCATCTTTACCCAGTTTGGTTACTTTTTCAATTCCGTTTTCGATGTTTACCGTTTGTGCATTCAGCTTGCTGATATTTTGGATGCCCTCTCCGGCATAAAAGGAAATCCTTACGTTTCCAGCGTCCATTCCACTTTCTTTTAAGATTTTTACCCTCCGGTGGATGGTAGCATGCTGGATCGCGCCAATAAACTGGTTAAAGGAATTTACTCCCAACACTACTGCCCCTGCGTCCGGTTCGAAGTCTACTTTGGTAAGTTCCAACTCAGATTGGGAATATTTCCCAAATTTCATATCCTGAGCTTTGCCCATGAGGCAGATAGAAAAAGTCAGAAAAAAAAGGAGGGCTCTCAATGTTTTCATGTCATTCAGATTTTTTAAGGATGATATTTTTTTGTAGTTGGGTGTTGATTCGGGCAATGGTTTTGGATTTGTCTTCCTCGCTGATTTCTTTGGGAAGGTTGATTTCAAGTCTGTTGCTGATGGTGATGACCCCATCATCGCTGACCTGACTGTCTATAAAGTATGAAAAGTAATCCTCCTTGATTTCAAAGTTTGAAACACCTGATTCCATCTCCGTTTTTCGGTTAGATTGAATGGTGATTTCTTCCTCCAAGTTCAGCAATCCATTGTCCAACATGTCTGTCTCTATCTTTTTTAGATGTGTAGGAAAAATGATGCGCTTGGTGGTCTGCTGACCAAAACGCTGGATGTTGCCTTCAAAAGTCACAGAAGCCACAGGAACTTCCCTTTGATTACTTGTTTCGATTTGATAATCCTTGATAATGATACCGCTTCCACCGATGTTTTTATTGAGGTAGTTTTTCCTTTGGTTGTCATCCAAAAACTCATTTAAAGCAAAAAAATCGACTGCAGGAAATCCCTGAAAGGAACTGTTTCCTTTAAATGTACCATCTCCGTTTTCCTGAAGTTGGATATCATAGGTGTTTTTGATGGTATTGAATTTTGATTCCCTGTAATCGGGAGTTCTTTCTAGAAATCCCCCGTTTTCAGTGACCACCAAGGCATCTCTGTCCTTGGTGAAATTTCCTGAAAATCCTGCCGGAAGGAAATTATTGGTGCATTCCAGCCAAAGCACTTCTTCTCCCATAGGCACTCGCAAAAATGCGTGGTTGAAATTGTTGATCGGAAAATCTGCCTCTAAATGAACTTTTTGATCTCCTGCATAGACCAAAGAGTATTGTGATTCGATACCAACTTCCTTCAACATGCCTTTCATAAGCGTAGTCAATGCTTTGCATTCGCCGTATTTCGTTTGGATTACATCAGATGCATTTCTGGGTTCCCATCCATCTATGCCTAAGAAAATGACGACATAGCGGTAGTTCTTTTGGAGGTATTTATAAATGACTGAGATTTTTTCATAATCATCCTCCAAACCTGCTGTCATCTGACGGACTTCTGATTTGAAATCTTCCGGAAGTTCATCTTTCTTGTCAATCAGCAAACTGATAAATCGACCAAAACCATCCCAATTTTCCATGTCGGAAACATAGCCTTCGAGGGCGAATTTTTTTGGAGCAAGGTCCAGTGATGGTAAGGAATCAGAATCCGTCCTTTCGTCAAATGCATCGAGGTTTTCCAAATTCCAATTTAACTTTACTTTATTTCCTTCCTGAGATGTGGAAGAGGAGGAATCCAGATGGTTTAGCCTGAATCTCAATCCAAGTGCCACTGGATAAACTACCTCCAGGCTGGCGGACTTTATTTTTTGGTTATGGTAATATTGGGGATTCCAAGAACCCAAAAAGAAGTTTGTTGTCCTTAAGCGTTCCTCGATAATGTCGACTTTTACCGGTAGCGGAACACCCTCCAATTCAAAGACTTTGTATTTGGTATCCACATAAATACTTCCATCATCAATGTAGGAGACTTCTTTGAGATCTTTCAGCTTAACCCTTTTCACCACTTTGGAAGTTGCCAAATTGGTTACTGTGACTTCAAAATTTGTCACTTGGTTCAGCTTGTCTACAGGAAGGACTCTCTTTGCATGGCTCAATCCTCTGGAATCCCAAATATTGAGGGTGAGGAGAGATTTGAAGCTGACAGAATAATCGGGGTTAAGGGTAATGAAATCCTTTTTTTCCAAAATTGAATAATGGGGAACGGCTTCCTGTGAAAATGAATTCCCTGAGAATAAAACCAGGGTCAGCGCGATCAAGCATTGGAATTTTTTGGGATTCATAAAAAGGGACTCAAGCGAAGCAAATTTATTGGTTTAGTTGAATTTTAAAAGTTTTGAGAAGTATTTAATTTTATGAGGTGCAATGGACGTTTGAAATTCGCCTATTTCTGTATTTTGAATGGTTTTGTGTAATCGGTTTCCTTCGCCTGATAAATTTTTTTACCTTTAAATTTTATAAAACATCAATTTATATGGCCAAAATCACGATTGGGAGCTTTGAAGATTTTGAAAAATACATAGGTCAGGATCTTGGAGTCTCTGACTATCATCAGATTACCCAAGAACAGATCAACCAGTTTGCTGTTGCGACGATAGATCATCAGTGGATTCATACCGATCCTGAGCGTGCCAAAAAGGAAGGTGCTTTTGGAGATACCATTGCCCACGGCTACCTGACACTATCCTTGGTACCTTACCTTTGGGATCAGGTCATCCATGTCAATAACCTCAAGATGATGGTCAATTATGGCATCGAAAACCTGAGATTTGCCCAAGCTGTTTTGGTCAACAATGAAGTGAGACTCAATGCCAACCTGAAAAATGTAGTCAACCTTCGCGGAACTGTCAAAGCCGAAGTCAATGTGAAATTGGAGATCAAAGACCAAAAGAAACCTGCATTTACAGGAGTATTGGTGTTTTTATACCATTTTGAATCCTAAGTCAGTAAAGAAAAATCGGCCTAGCTTTTCAATAGATCATTGATCACCACAGATGCCGTGACGCAGCCAAAGGTGGCCGGCAAAAATGACATGGTTCCGTAAGCGGATTTTTTGAAATTGCTGCCATCTGTCAACATCAGGCTTTCCTTGATATAGAGTTCTGTTGAAAAAACGGCTTTAAAACCTTTGTGGATTTGCTTGGCTTTTAATCGTTTTCGGACCATTTGGGCAAGTTTACAGCTGTGGGTCTCGGAGATATCCGCGATTTTTACTTGTGTAGGATCTATTTTGCCCCCTGCACCCATCGAACTGACCAATGGAAATCCCCTTTTCATCGCACCTTCTATCAAGTGAAGTTTTGGAAGCAAACTGTCAATACAATCCACCACAAAATCAAATTCATTTTCTTCCAACAATTGGGTCATTCTTGCAGGTCTGAGAAATTCCCTGATGACATGGATTTTCAGATTGGGGTTGATGCTAAGCAGCCTTTCTTCCATCCATTCGGCTTTGGATTGTCCAAGATTTTTTTGGGTGGCCGGAAGCTGACGGTTACAGTTGCTGACATCCACCACATCCCCGTCTATGATGGTCATCTCACCGATTCCTCCCCTACAGATGAGTTCAGCGGCAAAAGAACCCACTCCACCAAGTCCCACGATCAATACGTGTTTCTTGGCAAGCTTTTCCAAGCCTTCTCTTCCTGTTATCAATTCCGTCCGCGACAGCCAAGCAAATTCACTCATGTCATTTTTCTATTTGAAATCCTGTTCCAATTATCCCTTACCATGTCCAAAAGCTTGGTAACAGGAATGCCCAAAAGTAAAGAAGCTTGCTGATATATATCTGAAATTGGAACCTCCGAATCGTCAGTTTCAAAAAAAATTCTGTCCAAAGGACATTTCAAGAGCCATTGTTGTGCGTTGGAATCTTGTTTCAAAATGGCTTTGCCAAAGGAAAAATAGATGGGAAAGGAAAGCAGGTTTTCGGCGGTTTTTGGTTTTTGGTTAAAGCCGTGCCAAATGACGGGTGATGAGTCGGGATGTTTTTTGAGAAATTCCTGAAGCAAGTGACTTCCTTTGACGCAATGCAATAGAAGAGGGAGTCCGAGCTTTTTGGCAAGATTTGCCTGTGCAGTGAATACCCTTACCTGAAGGTCTGATTCGGGTCCTTTAATCAGGTCAAAGCCGCATTCACCGATTGCCATCAGGTTAGAATTTGAAGATTCTGCTTCGATTTTTTCCATTTCCTTTTCCCAGTTTCCATCCAAATACCAGGGATGAATTCCCCAAGAAAAATTTTGGTCAGGAATGTCATCGCCGGGAAGGATGTTGAAAATACTGTTTTCAATTCCTTTTTGATGGGTGTGGAAATCGGGGTATGTCATCAAGGAACCTGCTTTTTTTGATCAATAATGAAGCTTTTTGGCGATTGCCACAAACATGCCCACTCCCGTTTCTATCAACTCATCAGGAAAATCAAAATTGGGTTCGTGGAGTTGGGGATGATCCAATCCTGATCCAAGACCAAAAAGCAAGGTTTTGGTATGGGAAGAAAACAAACCAAAATCCTCCGACCATCGGAAAGGATTTCCTACATGATGGATATCCAAGCCGAGTTCCTCTGCAGCATCCAAACCTATTTTCCAGGCTTCGGGATGATTGTGTGTTGCCGCAAAACTTTCCACATAATCAAAAGAAATTTCCAATCCATATTCATCGGCAATTTGGGTAGCCAACTGTTCTGCGTAGGAAACCAAGAGGTCACGGGTTTCATTTTCAAATGCCCTGAGGGTAGCCCTGACGACAGCAGTACTTGGTGAAGTACCAAAAGCGATGCTTCCCAACTCGGCATGGACCACAGTGACAAGGGAAAAATTTTCCATTCCTTGGGGGAGTGCTTCTAAGGCTACGATGGTTTTGGCCAAGGCTTTCGCAGGGCTGTTTCCGGCTTCGGGATGTGCGGAGTGTGAATTTCTTCCTTTAAAATGGATACTCATACCTACTGATGCGGCGGCAAAAGCACCTTGTTTCAAAAGGATTTGGTGGAGTGGATAACCGGGAAGATTATGCAATGCAAAAGCATAATCCGGTTGGATTTCTAAGAATTTTGGATCCTTGATCACTGCTTCCGCTCCTTCCCCGGTTTCTTCAGCAGGTTGGAAAAGAAGAACTATTCGTCCTTTTTTGGGTTTATTTATAGAAAAGTAAGTACCCAAACCACTTAGAATAGCCATGTGCCCATCATGTCCGCAGACATGTGATTTGTTGGGAATGGTGCTGAAGTGGGAAATGGAATTTTCTTCTTTGATCGGAAGCCCGTCCAGTTCACAGCGAAACAGGGTTGTTGGCCCTTTTTCATTTCCTTCAAATACAAATGCCAAGCCATGTCCCCCAAGGCCTGTGATGGTTTTGTCCGGATTCAGGTCTTTGAAAAAGTCCAGGATTCTTTTGGCTGTTTCCTCTTCCTGACCTGAAAGTTCGGGGTATTGATGGAGGGTTTTTCTGAATTCGCTGAGTTTTTGGACAGTAGCAATGTCGAGCATCATGTTAGATATTTTTTTAAATTTAATGGTTTGAAACCCCAAAGCCAACGAATATTACATGGAATCCAATTACTGGGTTGCAGAAAAAATTATGGCAAATACATACATGGGTTAACAAAAAATAAAGAACTTTTTTATATTCGAAACTGTAACCACTTAAATCCATTTGATTATGACAACTGAACAAAAATCTGCCATCGAACAGGAAATCGACAACCTGAAAGGCACCTTGACCGGCAACATGTTTCAGGACATGGAAACCCGTGACCAAATCCACAACCTCGAAATGCAGCTCAAAGGAGTGAAGCCCATGGACAGTCATTTTGACTGTGTTGGTTGCGGAAGTTGATATTATTCCAGATTTAGATTGATAGGGTTTTTCTGTTAATAAAAAGTAAACAGAAAAACCCTTTTTCTATTAAAATGCCAAACTACAGATACTTCGTCATCTACAAGCCCTTCGGGATCCTCAGCCAGTTTAGCGGAGAAGAGGGCACCTTAAAAGATGTGGCTGACTTTCCGCCGGAAGTCTATCCCGTCGGCCGACTTGACAAAGACAGTGAAGGATTGCTGTTGATCACAGATGATAAATCCCTGAACCATTATCTCCTTGATCCCAAATTCGGTCATCTCCGGTCATACCTTGCCCAAGTGGAGGGAATACCTACAGAGGAGGCTATCTCCCAACTCCAATCAGGAACAGAAATCAACGTGGATGGGAAGGTATATCGGACCAAAAAAGCCTTTGCTAAAATCCTGTCTGAAGCACCCGATCTTCCTGAAAGAAATCCTCCAATCAGATACCGGAAGTCCGTACCCGATACTTGGATTCAACTTACACTGACTGAAGGTAAAAACAGACAGGTTCGCAAAATGACTGCAGCTGTGGGATATCCCACGCTTCGTCTCGTCAGGTGGTCCATGGAAAAGCTCACAATTTCAGGTTTTGCTGTCGGAGAAGTCAGGGAATTTGAAAAGGAAGAAATCTACAGACTTCTGAATATACAGCTCAAGACCTTTGAAAAGGACCAAAATAAAAGCAATGGCAAAACTTTTTCCCAACCTTCCGTAAAAAGAAAGCAGTAACCAAAAACCACTTTTACCATTTATCAATAAGTAAAAAGCATAAATTGGGATAAAGGGTATTTTGTTATAATTTAGCCCGATTATTAGACATAGGACGTGAGACACAAGATGTGAGACTGATTTATCTTAGGTTTGGAATTTGTCAATACAAAAGGTTTGAGTTTGAGTAATATTTCAATTTATATCTACTTTATTTCAACCATATTTCAAAATTGTTTCTAATAACCAATAACTATTAACCATCCCGATAGCTATCGGGACCAATAACCAATATCCAATAACATAATTACCTAAAAATGCATCAGCAGAAGATACAGCAAGTCATAGATGAAGTAAGAAAAGTGGTGGTTGGTCAGGACCGAATGGTCAACCGACTTTTGATCGGGCTTTTTACCAATGGCCATATTCTCTTGGAAGGTGTACCCGGGTTGGCCAAAACCCTTACTGTAAATACCTTGGCCAAGGTGCTACACCTTGATTTCAAAAGGATTCAGTTTACACCGGATTTGTTGCCTTCGGACTTGGTAGGAACGATGATTTACAACCAGCAGGAGGCAAGTTTTCAGGTCAAGAAAGGACCGATTTTCTCCAATATCATTTTGGCTGATGAGATCAACCGTTCTCCTGCCAAGGTGCAATCAGCCTTGTTGGAAGCGATGCAGGAAAAGCAAGTGACGATCGGAGAGTCTACTTATCAGTTGGACCGACCGTTTTTGGTGCTTGCTACACAAAACCCTGTTGATCAAGAGGGAACATATCCTCTTCCTGAGGCACAGGTGGATAGGTTTATGATGAAAGTACACATCGACTACCCGTCCAAGGCAGATGAAATGGAAGTCATGCGCCGTATGGCAAACATGCATTTTGTTTCGGAGGTGAATGCGGTTCTTTCCAAAGAAGACATTTTTGCCATCCGTGCCCAGATCAATGAAGTAAAAATTGCAGAGCCTCTGGAGAATTACATCATTGAATTGGTATTTGCGACTAGGTTTCCTGAAAAATACGGTCTAAAAGACGAAGCCAAATACATTCAGTTTGGCGTTTCACCAAGGGCAAGTATCAATCTCAACCTTGCTGCAAGGGCTATGGCATTTATGGATGGAAGGGACTTTGTCCTTCCTGAAGATATCAAAGCCATTGCTGAAGATGTGCTGAATCACAGAATTATCCTCAATTATGAGGCGGAGGCCGACAATGTGAGTACAAGGGATTTGATTAAGATTTTCTTGGAGAAGATTCCAATTAACAAATCCGTAACATTGAAATAGCTTCTATTGTCAATAGAGCCAAATCCTTGGGAAACCAAGGATTTTTTTTGTTTTCAAGGTTAATGGAATATTAAATTCTGTTTCATTTTTTAAAAAAAGGGTAATTGCAAAAATT
>NZ_CDSBKL010000115.1:0-10869 GCF_977115555.1 Aquiflexum sp. | reverse complement strand
GGCATAGTGCGCCAACTTCTCATGGTCATGTCTTCTGAGTTTTTCAGCAGGAATCCCCAAAGCTTTGTGCCAATTCATTCTCGTTTCAGCCCATACTTTGTACCATTCCAATTCAGAACCAGGACGTACAAAAAACTGCATTTCCATCTGTTCAAATTCTCTCATTCTGAAAATGAATTGGCGGGCTACGATTTCATTTCTGAAAGCTTTTCCAATCTGTGCTATTCCGAAAGGTACTTTCATCCTGGCGGTTTTCTGAACATTCAGGAAATTGACAAAAATCCCCTGAGCTGTCTCCGGTCTTAAATATATCGTGGTGGAATCCTCTGCCACAGAACCCACTTGCGTGGAGAACATCAGGTTAAACTGACGGACTTCAGTCCAATTGGAAGTACCGCTGATAGGGCATTTTATTCCTTCATTGATAATCAGGTCCCTCACTCCCTCCAAATCTTCAGCTTCAAGCAACCTGGCCAAAGCGCCGGTCAAACTATTGGCTCTTTCAATGTCTCCTGCTCTTTCAAAAACCGCTGCATGCTCCTCAACCAAAACATCGGCACGGTAGCGCTTTTTGCTGTCTTTGTTGTCGATCATTGGATCGTTGAAGCTGTCGACGTGGCCGGAAGCTTTCCATGTCGTAGGATGCATAAAAATCGCAGCATCAATCCCAACAATATTTTCATTTAGCCTGGTCATGGTTTCCCACCAAAGACGCTTCAGGTTGTTTTTCAATTCAACCCCATAAGCACCATAGTCATAGACCGCTTGAAGTCCGTCGTAAATTTCTGAAGAAGGATACACAAAGCCATATTCCTTGGCATGTGCGATTATATCTTTCAATTGCGTGTTTTCCGCAGTAGTGTCATTTTTTGCCATGGGCGCAAAATTAAAGAAAATGGCTGAATAGCAAGGGAAAGAACAAAAAACAAAAGGTCAATTACCTAAAAACTTCCTCCTGGTAAATCCTTCTTCCTTCCTTGTTGCTCAAAAAAGCTGCTTCGATGATTTTCAGCACATCTATCGCTTCACTCATTTTTACGTCCGGTGATGTTTTACCATAGATCGCATCAGCGATATTCTGGTAATAAATCCTGTAATCTCCCCTTTCTGTTGGATAGGAAGTGGTTCCATTTTCAAGGTAGAGCTTGCCCCAGGCAGCAGAATCTTCAAATCCCCAATTGATTCCTTCCGGGATTTGTCCGGCTTTGAAGGCCTTTTCCTGCACATCCAAGCCGTATTTGGCATAGGATCCTTTTTCTCCCAAAATCATAAATCTAGGAATAGGCGCATTGGCCAAAACAGATGCTGTCAACCTCACTTTGACTCCCTCATACATCATCGTGATGTCAAAAAAATCATCCGCCACCGCACCGCTTCTTTGCTTTAATATTTCTGCATAAACCCAAATAGGCCTGCCAAAAAGTAAGACTGCCTGATCGATCAGGTGAGTTCCGAGGTCATAGGTTATACCGTTTCCGGGAACTTCCTTTTCTCTCCAATTGTCAACCAAATTGGGTCTGAACCTATCAAAATGAGATTCAAAATGTACTATTCTTCCCAAGATATTCTCCCTGAGGATTTTTTTGATGGTCAGGATATCTCCGTCAAGCCTTCGGTTTTGGAAGACCGAAAGTACCAATCCTTTTGATTCTGACAATTCATTCAACGCTTCGGCTTCTTTGGAATGAATGGTAACAGGCTTGTCTACAACCACATGCTTGCCAGCCTCCAAAGCCAACTTTGCCTGCGAAAAATGGTATTCATTGGGTGTGACGATTACAATCAAATCCGCCGCATCAGCTTCCAATAATTCCTCAAGGCTTTTGAAAATCTCGACCTGCGGATATTTAATTTTTGACTTTTGTTGGTTTCTTTCGACCACAGCCACCAATTCGAGATCTTCGCAAACCGAAATCAAAGGGGCGTGGAAATTTTCTGCTACAGATCCATAACCGATGAGTGCTGTCTTGATTTTGTTCATATCCCCAATTCTATTGCTTTTTTTACCAATTCGGCGACAGAACTGACTCCCAATTTGGCGTGGATTTTTTTGCGATGTGCATCCACGGTATGGACGCTGAGATGAAGTTCTCCGGCAACTTCCTTGTTTGTCATCCCCTGTTTGATCATCCTGACGAGTTGCAGTTCTCTTTTGGAAAGTTTAAATTTTTGTTTGTAATGGTCGGAATATGCATCATCCATATTTTGCTGAAGTACTTTTTGAAAACTCATGATATGGTTTCCTTCATTTACTTCCTTGATGGTGTAGATCAACTCATCCGAGTCGGCATTTTTCAATACATAGGCGTCAGCACCCAATTTTTGACATTTGAGGAAAATGGCCTCATCGTCATACATGGATAGGACGACGACTTTGGAATTTGGAATAAATCGCTTTACCGATTCAATTACACCCGCCCCGTCCAAAAAAGGCATATTCATATCCGTGAGGACAACATCCACTTCATGGGTCTTCAAAAATTCCAGCAATTCCAGGCCGTTTGAAAAAATTCCCTCTATCCTAAAGTCATCATCTTCCTCCAAAAGACTTGCTATTCCTTTGGCAAACATCTTATGGTCATCAGCTAATGCAATACGGATCATATTTTTTTCATTGATGTCGGAAGATATATCAAGCTTTTTGATTTGGCAAAATTAGTTTTATTTCAGTTCCTTTGCCCGGGACAGAATGTAGCTGCATCTCCCCTCCAATAGTGACCATCCTGTTTTTCAGATTATATATCCCCAAACCGGAAGAATGCCCGTCATACTCAAAACCTTTTCCGTCGTCCCTCACCAATATCATGGGTTGGCCATGAGCAGAATCAACCGAAATCTCAATCAGTTTGGGCTGTGCATGTTTGATGGCATTATTGAGACATTCCTGAATGATCCTGATAAGTACCAGTTTTTTGTCTTTTTCAAGCTGAAGCTTTTGCCCTGATTGATGGAAAGAAACTTTACAAAATTCGGCAGATTCCAATTTCTTGAGTTCTTTCCGGATAAAATCTTCCAGAGAAATCGCTTCTACCCAATCTAAGTTCAAGGTTTTGGAAAGTGCCCTGACTTCATGGATAATTTCATTAACCATGTTTTTTCCTTCAGAGACTTTCTCCGGTTTGGAGCTTGACAGGTTCATTTTAGCCAGAGAAAGTAATTGTCCGACATTGTCATGCAGTTCTCTTCCGACATGGGCGAGGATGTCCTCCCTGAGTTCCTTTTCCACATTGAGTACTGTTTTCTCGTATTCGGCTTGGATTTCCCTGACTTTCTGTTGGTTTTTGATCTGACGTTGACGGTGGTATATCACCATGATCACTATAAAAGAAACCATCAACACCATCAGGAAAAAACCCAACAGAACGATTATAAAAAGATCAGAACCGTCGTTTTGCATAGGTGATTTTTTTTGAAATTATCTTTTCCAAAATAGCAGAATCCTTTTTGATAAGCAAAGATGTTCACAAAGCCAATATAAACGTGATTTTGCATCCATACTTTAAAATTTGGATTCTTGTTTTATAAATATTCATTCACTTTTGCGCTTCTTCCTCTCCAACCAAATAGGAATATAAAATGCCAATCCCATCACCCAATACATCAATACACTGAGTATTTGCATGATTTTATTGATGTTTTCCATCAATTCTATATTCTCACCTGAGATAAACCTAAAAGAAGCAAAATATAACAATGACCCTGAGTAGAAAAACATAATCATGGTAATGATCCAAAACATAGGAAGGCTTAGCAAACTTTTGTCCTGATACCAAACCTCTTTCATGAGGCCATAAAAAAAATATAAGCTAAAAGATATCAACAATATCCCTCCTATTACATAAGAAACGCTGTGAAAAACAAACAATGATTGGAAGAAAATGGAGTAGATTATTGCCCAAATAAAAAAGCCGAAAGCAGCAATTGCGGTATATTTTTGGGCTTTTTTAATCGGAAAAACCCAAAAGAAAAAATACAAAATCAAAATGGTTTCCAGATATACAAATAACAGATTGTAATAAATGACATTCTGAATACCTTTTTCACCAGTATAGGTTCCAAATGTTTCAAGAAAAGTCACCATTACAATAACACCAAATAATATTCTATGCAATTTTTTATACTCGAAATCATCAATAAAAAATAATGGGACACTCAACAGTATCCCAAGAAATAAGAAAATTTGGTAAAAATAGGTTTGCATTGATCAGATGTTGATTGGTGGCCTACAATACGGAGGGCAAATCCCTGTTCCATTTTGGATCGAACTATAACCATTTTCTGCATCAGAATCATTTTTAAAAACATCAAAGACCCCATCCTTTTCTTTATTTGCAGCTGAAAGTGCCAAAGAAACCCTTCCTATATATTCTTCTCTATCCTCTCTATCTTCAGGGACTAAGTTTAAATTTCCTGTATCATATTGGCCAAAGTAAATTTTAATTCCCCCAATTTTAGGATCCGTCATCGCTAAAAGTCTTTCTATGACTTCCCTGTCAAAAAATGCCCAAGAAGTTTGTTCTTCGACATCTTGGCCTTCCTTGTCCTTGCCTTTGATCCCTTTCCGTACAGATTTATTATATACAGAAACAAAATTCTTCAATTCTTCTCTTGTCATTGTTCTCGGTTTTGAATTTCAAGAGCCAATAAAGAAAAAAATGGGTGAATTTTAAAGAGGGAACAACTTAATATTCCATATTTTACACTCATTATGGGTGAACGGCAAACTGAAAAGATTGCGTTAAAATTGGGCAGGGGGTTAAAGCCTAAGAGGTTAATTTTTTTGAAAAAACAGGAATATAATAAACCAATCCAAATACAAGATACATGGTACCTCCAATCAACCTTAATACAAAATTCAACCGCTTCCACATGGCATCTTCTAATTCAATGATGTTGTACAAAAATGAAAAATACATCATTGAAGCACTGTAAAAGAGAAGAAAAAAGGAAACCACCCAAAAATCAGGAACCTGCCATAATTTTTCATCCAAATAAGTGTCCTTCGTCATAACCACATAGAAGAAATAAAAACATCCAAAGATGATAAGTGTACTTCCAATGGTAAGACTGTAATTATGGAACTGATCTATCGGGTCAAAAAAAAGGGAATTCAAAAGCCCAAAAAGCCCAAATAACAAAGCGGTAAATCTTAATAACACTTTGCTCTTTGGGTTGTTCAAAATAACAGATAGATAACCTAAAATTAAAATCGTCTCTCCGTAAGCAAATCCGATATTATATACCCAGTGATTTCTAATCCCTTGCCTTGCCAAAAATCCACTATAAAACTCTACTATCGACACCAAAACCAAAATAAAAAAAACTATTCGGTGCCCTTTATTGAAGCTTTTAAGATTCAAAAAAAAACAGGGTATGCTCAATAGCAACCCAGTAAAAATCATAAGAAGGTACCAATTAGATGAATACATAAAAAATCAGGGATTACAATTAGGCGGACAAAGTATTCCCCCATTTCTCGAGGAAGAACCGGAATCAATGGCTAAATCAGTCGAATTTTTTGATTCCGTGCTTAAGTCGAAGATCCCACTTTCTGTCTTATTTGCCGCAGCGATGGCGATGGAAATCCTTCCTATATAGTCGTCTCTATCTTTTCGGTCTATGGGCAGGATATCTAGGTTTTCTTTGTCGTATTGACCAAAATACATTTTGAGGCCACCTATTTTTGGGTCGCACATATCAAGCAAATCCTGAATCAGTTTCCTATCAAAAAACACCCAATCAGATTGTTCTTCGATGTCTTTGCCGTTTTTGTCTTTGCCTTTGATGCATTTTTTGACAGATTTTGCATAAGCCAATCTAAAGGCTTCCAATTGTTCTTTGGTCATGATCCTTGATTTTGTGTTTCAGAATCTAATAAATAAAAAAATAACCAAATTTTATAGGATAGCCATTGAATTTCCTTCATTAAAATTCTTGCTGAAAAATGTCGGGAGAAAAAAAGACAGCCCAAATATCAGGTACATCATACCTGCCATCAGCCTGTTGAACCCGAAAACAATGGAGACATTGTCAGTGACAAACTGCGGTGAAAACTGGAAAAGCCCAAAAACCAAGACTGCTTCTACATAAAAAAACAGGATGGCTGTGCTGATCCAAAAGTGGGGAAGGGCGATCAGGTTCCAATCCTTAAAAACCCTTAGATTCAACATATTAGATAGAAATCTGATACATAAAATGAGTATTAAAATGCTGTTGGGTAAAAAAGAATAGAATTGAAAAACAGAGGCAATGGGCTGAAAAAACAAAGAATTGACAATTCCCCAAACGAGCAAGAAAGAAGAGAAAAGAAGAATTTTATTTTTGGCAGTTTTACTTGTTTCAAATCTGTAGAAATAAAAAATCAAAAGAAAAGATTCCAGATATACCCAACATGTATTGTAAAGCAAAGAATTGTTGATTTTCATGCTTGCGGTATACTTACCGATGGATTCAAAGATCAAAACCAATAGCAGGATCCCTAAAATTATCCCATGACCTTGGACGCAGTCATTTTTCTTCAATTTTATGTAATAGAGCGAAAAAACGACACTCAGCCCAATCACAGAAAGATATACAAAGCTTGACATATGAATTAATTTCTTTCAAAGGTAAGGGGATTCAAAATGCTGAAAAATCCCGTATTTGGGGTATTTTTCAATAAAAACATAAAAAAAGGGAATCAGATCGCTCTGATTCCCTTTGATTTTTGTCAAAATCGGAAATTATACTGCCTTTTTCACAACCTCTTGTGCACTTTCAGCTTCGATTTCCTTTTTCATCAAATCCACCACAATCGGAGAAGCGATGTAAATGGAAGAATAAGTACCTACTACAATACCTATAAACAAGGCAAAAGAGAATCCTCTCAATACCTCACCACCGAAAATCAACAACACCAATACCACAATCAATGTCGTAAGGGAAGTAATTAAAGTCCTAGCCATAGTTTGGTTGATCGCATCGTTAAACATTTTGACCAACTTGGAAGTACCTCTCATTTCGATGTTTTCCCTGATACGGTCAAAGATGATTACCGTATCATTGATAGAATAACCGACTACCGTCAAGATCGCAGCAATGAATACCTGATCAATTTCAAAGGTTGCACCAAATGCACTCGCAATGGCAAACGCAGCAATAACGAAGAGCACGTCATGGGCCAATGCAATGATTGCTCCCAAAGAGAACTGCCACTTGCGGAATCTCAAAAGGATGTAAAGGAAAATCGCTACCAAAGCAAAGAACATGGCTTCGGCAGAAGATTTTTTGATGTCATCCGCCACCGTCGCACCGACTTTGGATGAACCTGTGATCGCAAATTGTCCATCTTGGATATTTGCTGCATCTGTCGAATAGGTCAAGCCCATGATATTTGCAATACCATCTTTTACCTTGCTTTCTACCTCAGCATTAGATGCATCATCGTCTTCATTGATGAGGTAAGATGTAGTGACTTTCATGATGTTGCTTGCACCATAAGACTTCACTTCCACCGAGCCATCAAATTCCCCATCAAGACCCACTTTCAGTTCGGAGGCTACCACAGGCTGCGCAAATGCTACTATATAAGACCTACCGCCGGTAAAATCCACACCAAATTTCAATCCACTGATCAAGGCAATCGCAAGACCTACAACAATGATTCCTGTAGAAAAAATGTAAGCCACTTTTCTTTTACCCATAAAATCGATATTGAGGTTTCTCAAAAGACCTTTGGCTAATGGAGTTGCAAAAGAAATGCTGCTGCCCTCCCCTTTTTTGCTCATAAGGTGCACAATCAATCTCGTGATGAATACTGCTGAAAAGAATGAAGATGCAATACCGATCATCAAGACTATCGCAAAACCTTTTACCGGACCTTGGCCTACTGCATAAAGAATCGCACCGACCAGAAAGGTCGTGACGTTAGAATCCAAAATCGCGGAAAATGCTTTCTTGTAACCTTCATTGATGGCAGCTATCAGCCCCACCCCATTAGCTAATTCTTCTTTGATTCTTTCAAAAATCAAAACGTTGGCATCAATCGACATACCGATCGTCAACACGATACCGGCGATGCCCGGTAATGTAAGTGCCGCACCCAATTGAGCCAAAATTCCCAATATAAAGAAGATATTGAATATCAATGCGGCAATAGCTACGAAACCGCCTTTGGCATAATACGCAACCATAAATACAACAACCAAAACCAATCCGGCAACCATGGAAATAATACCCTGACCTTGAGCTTCTTTACCCAAAGTCGGACCAATAATGGCTTCTTCTACGATTTTGGTAGGCGCAGGAAGTGAACCTGACTTCAGGATATTTGCCAAATCTTTGGCTTCTTCTATGGTAAAGTTACCGGTGATTTCTGACTGGCCTGAAGGAATTTCTCCCTGTACCATTGGTGCCGTATATACAAAATCATCCAAAACAACAGCGATCCTTCTTCCGATATTATCGCCGGTTAATTTTCTCCATCTTCTTGCACCGTCAGCATTCATCTGCATGCTGACAGCAGGACGTGAAGTCTGGTCAAGAGTCTGACGGGCATCTGTGATGACATCTCCTTCCAAAGGGGCTTGGTCACCGGTTCTGCTCTTTTTGATCGCATATAGCTCCAACAACTCAAGATTGTCAGCAACTTCAGGCTTAACAGACCAAAGGAATTTGACATCTCTAGGCAATACTGATTTCACATCTTCTCTTGCAAAAATTCTATTGATAGCAACTGTATCCCTGATTTCATACACTAATCCCTGATTGGATTTGGTCAAAGAAAAAATCGGAGAAACTGATGTAGAAAGGTCTGTGGAATCTGCAGTTCCAGCCAATTGTTTTTCAAGCTCAGATAAGGCAGAAGCGGCTTTTGCAGAATCAGTCTGGGCGATTTCAGGTTGTATGGCTGCTTTTTTGGCTTGAGCTTCTGCCACCAAAAGGCTGTTAGCCGCCTCTAATTGGGACAAATACTCATTTACCTCTGCCACTTCCCAAAACTGTAACTTTGCAACACCCTGAAGGAGATTTCTCACCCTAGAGGCATTGTCCACGCCAGGAAGCTCTATCTGAATACGGCCTGAACCTTGGATTCTTTGAATGTTAGGCTGGGAAGTTCCAAATCTGTCCACCCTTGTTCTCAGGATATTGAAAGACCTTTCGATGGCATTTTCAACTTCAGTATCAATAATCTGAAGAATGTCAGAATCCGAAGATTCTAAAGAAATCCTTCCTCTATTGGCTGCAGTGGCAAATATTCCACTAAGCTTTTGTCCTGGGGCTTGATTTTGCCAAGAACTGTAAAACAGGTCTACAAACTTACTGTTGCTGGTTTTCGCTTCTTGTGCTGCCTCTTCCAATGCAGCATTGAAAGCCACATCCTTGCTGTTTCCGGACAGGCCTTTTAGGATTTCGATGGGAGAAACCTCCAGCGTGACATGCATCCCGCCCTGTAAGTCAAGACCTAGTCCCAATTCGGTTTCTTTGATTTCTTTATAGGTGAATGAGGCACCCAGAAAATTATAAACAGGCTCTCTGTATATAGAATCTAGGTAGGATTGCTTTTTGGCAAAATCCAAATTCCCGGATTCGTCGGTGGCAAATGCCACAGCCTTCTGTTGAATGTTGTTTGATACGAATGTGAATGACAGGTAATACAGACACAGAGCTGTGACTACCACGGTCAAAAACACAATGACTCCTTGGTTACGCATATGATTGTTTTTTGATTGATTGTTGATTACTTGATTTTTGGGGAAGCCGAAAACGGCTTAGGTATTCTGAAAGAAAAAAATATCAGGGTGCATTGGGCGAAATGATCCTTTCCAAAAGGATCTCCCAAAACGGAAAATTCAAGGGAAGTGTAACACTAACCCCGTTTACTATAGGCTTTTCAATAGTGAAAGTTTCATAAATCAGGTAAAAAACCTGCTGAGATACAACCGTTACAAAAGGAACAACAGCGTCAACGGCAATATTTAAAAAAGTCTGGTTATCGGAGGAAGAATCAGATTCCTGAGATTGTTCTTTGGTATTCTCCTTGGTCTGTTGCTCTCCTTTAGGAAAATATTGAACGCTACTTACCAACATGCAAAAAAACAGCACCAACAGAATTGTTGCTCTCTGTCTCAATAATGCAATATTTCGGCTTTGTTTTCTCACGGGCAGCAAATATAGAAATATTTGTAATTACAAAAGACCAAACCTAAAAAAAACTGTCTTTGTGGAATTTCTCTCTATTTCGTTTTTAATCTGAGATATGTTCTGATGACATCCAAGGCATGGTCAAAATTCCGGTTGTTTGGAATGATCAAATCTGCGTCGTTTTTAAATGGCTCGATGTATTTTTCATACGTGGGCATGACGTGCATTTCATACCTGTAAAGTACATCATCCAAGTCATAGCCCCGCTCTACTTTGTCCCTGACAATCCTCCTTTTGAGCTTGATATATTCTTTGGCATCGATAAATACTTTCAAGTCCAACAGGTCCGCCAACTCTGGATAATAAAGAACAAATATGCCCTCCACTACCACGACTGGCGCAGGAGCGAATTCCAGTGTTTTGGGTTTTTTATTGGGATTGTTGAACGTATATTCCTGTCTGTACACCGTCTGGCCTTCTTGTATTTTTTTGATATCCTCGGCGTATTGTGCAAAGTCAATGGAATTGGGCGTGTCAAAATTATGGATACCTTTTTCATCCACCGGCTGGAGATGCCTTGGCTTATAATAATTGTCCTGGGATATCAAACAAACCTCCCCGGGTTCAAATGAATGAAGAAGCTTGTCCAAAAATAATGTTTTTCCAGATGCGCTTCCCCCGGTAATTCCTAGAATGAATGGTTTGTTCATGGGGAACAAATTTAAAAATTTATTTGAGAAAGTTGAT
>NZ_CDSBKL010000114.1:0-11034 GCF_977115555.1 Aquiflexum sp. | reverse complement strand
TGAAATCATCGGGCTTTTTGCCAAAAAAGCAAGAGGGATGATGGTCAATCATATTATCAAAAACAGAATCAATGACCCTGAATTGCTGAAGACTTTCAATGAAGGAAAATATGAATGGATGGGGGAAGAAGAAGGAGGGATTTGGAAGTTCGTAAGGTAATTTTATGAATATATTGAAAAATCTCAAACAATCATAAAATTTCTTAAAAACCACATAATAACTTAAAAAATACTTTTTAATGTTTTTTAAATAAAAATAAATGCATTTTAAATGTAAAAATATTTTTTTCTAATTCTAGAATGCGTTAGATTTGGTACAAAGTTTCTCACGATTCTTTATACTATCTCGCAAATGAAAAGTTTTCTTAGACACCTGATCCTATCCGTTATACTTATTGCTATTGGCCAAAGGTCGATGGCAATTGGTTTGGAAAATGAATCCTATTTTAAGTCTGACATTGACATCGAGAATTTTGTCAAATCAATAAATGATTTTGGTATAATTGGACCCGATGAGCTTTGCCTCTATTTTGGAAGCACTCAAGGGGAATTCTTTGGAGGCGGATTGTCTACAGATGTTTTCAAATGGAAAATCATCAAATCTGATGGTAGTATTTTAACCGAAAAGGAAGGCGGATTTCAAACCTTCAATCACATTTTTTTGGAAGAAGGTGTATTTGAAGTCCAATTGACAATAAGAAGAGGTATCGAGGATGTTTATAACGGTACTAAAAAAATTGTAATCAACAAAGGTGCTGACCTTGTCATTAAAAATTCGTATTTACTTTGCGATGACGGAAAAGCAACCCTGACCTTACTCGATCCCAATACAACCAATATCGCCTCCTATAAAATCAAATGGTTTGATGGTTCAGGTCAATTGGTCGGAACCGAAAACAGCATCCAAGTTGATAAGGAAGGCAGGTATTCTGTTGAATTTTTTACAATCAATGAAGTAGGTATTGAGGTTTGTTCATTTTTCATTGATACCTATGTTCACCAACCAAAAGATTACCAATTGTCAATCAGCACAACGCAAGTTTGTGAGGGATCACAATCGACGGTAGTTTCAGCAGGGAATTCAATTTTTGGATCTTGGTATTATCAGAAAGAGGGAACTGTTGAAAAGGTATTTCTTGGGTTTGGAAATAAGTGGGAAATTGTAGGTGGAAGAGATTTGGATGGCCCGGGAGCTTATAAGATTATTTTTGAGGTGGATAACACTGCGTCAGAGTTTTGCAAAACCGTAGATTCTGTAAACTTTACAGTCAACCAGCACAGTAATTTCAGTATTAATTTTGAAAGAGGCTCTGAAAACTGTGATTCAAATGATGGAGTTTTGGTCATTGAAGCCATTACTAAATTGGACGTACTAAGAGTCAGGAGAAATGGGGTTGTTTTTGCTACCTATCGAAATCTTAATGAAGGAGAAGTCATCAGAATTCCCGGATTATCGCCTGGACTCTACGCCGCATCAGGTGCATTTAATGGTTGTTCGAGGTCAAGAGGTGCCATTTTACCTTTATTGAATCCTCCCGGCAATCTTAAATACATCATTAAAGAAGTTATTGGTGAGAACTGTGATGCTTCTGGAAAAATAGATGGTCAGATACTAATTAAAATGCTTGAAGCAAATTTCACTGGTTCTTACAGGCTTTTGACCACAACAGGTGGCGTAGTAAAGAGTGGAAATATTGAGGATGTGGAGGAATTTACAATTTTAGCTCCTGCCGGCAATTATTTCATTGAAATCAGCAATATGGAAGGTTGTGTATTGCCCACCCTCGATAGGATTGTAGTTAGCAGTAAGCCTCAGGTAGTGTATTCCATACCGGAAAGATTGAATGTTTGTGAATTTTTTGATTTTGTACCCGTGACCAACCAGGATCTTTCTTTCACTTTGACATATCCCGATAATTCTACAATAACCAAAAACAAAGGTGAAGCATTTAGGATTGACCAATCTGGCGAATACTTTTTATTAGGATTTGAAAATGGTTCTCAAGAAGGACTATGTCCAAGGGAATCAAGTCTTTTTGTGACAGTGACCAATCCTGTGGATTACCAACCTGAACTGGTTTCAAGGGACTGTTTTGGCAATAAGCAATATAAAGCAAATCTGTTTGGTGCAGATCCAAGCAGGTTTAATATTACTTGGAAAAACGAAAAAAACGAGATTGTAGGAAATGAAGAATTTTTGATTCCAACTTCTTTTGGAGAGTTCGAGCTTGATGTTCAGCCTAAAAACTCAGAAATATGTCCTACTCTACCTAAAAAATTCACCGTCGACAAAACAGTCATGGAAGTCGAGACATCTCTTCAGACTACAACACTTTGCCCGGGTGGTATTGCAGAGATCACTTTGATTACAGACCTTGAAGAGGTAACAAGGATTTCCTGGATATATATCGATTTATTGGGTGCGGTTACTGTTTTAGAAGAATTTGAAAATGAAACCCGGATTTCTGTGAGTAATCCGGGAAACTATGAAGCGGTTGTTTTCAATGATTTTTTCTGCGAAATAGGTAGAGACCTGGTAGCCATCCAGATAAGTGAAGACCTGGCATTTTTTGAGGTTCCCGAGCAATTGGTAATATGTGAGGATTATGAACTTGCACCAGACTCGGATTTGGATTTGAAGTTTTCAGTTTTGATGCCAAATGGGGATTTGGAGGTTTTTGAAAAAGGGGAAAATTTCATTTTGAATCAAAATGGGGAATATACCATTACTGCTGAAAGTGCCGACCCTGCGTTTCCATTATGTCCAGTTACCAAGACAATTCAGGTGCAACGTACAGTTCCTGTAAACTTTGAGCCGGAAATTTTTGAAGAAAACTGTGAAGGAAAACTTGTTTATGCCGTGAATCTTTTTGGAAAAAGCAGTAATGAAGTAGATATTTTTTGGTACAATGAGAATGGGGAATTGGTAGGGACAGAAGAATTTCTAAGTCCGGAAACCTTTGGCGTTTTTGAACTTGAAGTAAGGCCAAAAGGAAGTTTTCAATGCCCCGAACCCAATAAAAGGAAGTTTGAAGTGCTTCAGCCTTTGTTGGAATTGGAAGTTAAACTGGGCTCAACCCCATTTTGCGCTGATGCTGAAAACGTAATAATATCTCTGGAAGCTGACGAGAAGGCCTCATTCATGGTCGATTGGTTTTTTACAGATTTCAATGGAAATAGGACTTCTTTGGAAGCTTACAAAAACCTCAAGGAAATTGTTGTTTCTGAGCAAGGCACTTATGAAGTCGAAATTACAAACCAGAAGGGTTGCTTTTTGGGAAGGGATGTTGTCCTTGTAATGAAAAGTATGGATGAAAATAGACCTCATGTAGAAGAAAGCTATATTATATGTCCTTCCCTAGAAAATACTAGAGCTATTGATCCCGGGGCTTTTCTACAGTACCAATGGATTTTGGATGGTAACTTGGTAAGCAATGAATCAATATTCTCGCCTGTTTTAGGAGGCAATTATACCTTGACAGTGACAAACTTTGAAGGATGTTCCTTTACTACCCTTTTTGAAGTAAAGGAAGAATGCGCCGTTCAGGTCCGACATACAACAGGGATGAGCACAAAAGATTCTTCACGTCCATTTAAGGTTTATTCCAACTCTTTGGTTGATGAAATTGATGTGTCGATTTATAATAATTGGGGCCAATTGGTATTTCAATGTTCAAAGCAAAATATTTCATCAGGTAATGATTCCTGCGAATGGTTTGGAGAATTCAATGGGCAGACTATTCAGCGGGGTAATTATGCAGTCAAGATTATTTACAAAAATAATTTTGAAAATATTTCTAGAACCATCCAAAGTTCCATCACTGTAGTAGATTGATGGACTAAGAGCTTTTGGTCATTGGTTTTTGAAGGTTGCAGGTTAATTTTTGTTTTTAAAAATATTTAAAAAATAACAATGTAGTTTTCAGCTTTTTTTAATTGATAATTAACGGGTTATATCTAGGATTTTGACTTTAAATTTTTTTCTATATACCTATTAATGGTATTGTTTTTGTATTGGAAATTGGCTCGATGAATTCAGGTAATATACTTCCGAATCATCTCTATCTCGCTGATTTATCACCTGCTTAAAGATTATTTTATGAAGAAAAGCTCTGACTTTTTGAGGCTGCAATTCATTATTGGAATTACCTTTTTGTTTGCAAGCATGGGCCATATTTTTGGAAAAGATTCAGAATCGCCAATTGTTGCAGAAAATTTATTTGCCGACCCTTTATTGACCGGCCCCGATAACTTATGTATAATTTTCGGAAGTGCAATCGCTGATTTTTCTGGTGGAGGCGAAGCAGCTACCGATGTGTATGATTGGGTGATCACAAATCCTTCGGGAGGAGAACATTTCACAAGGTATGGTGGAGCAACTTTTCAGAATATCAGTGTTCAATTTTCACAGCTTGGGGTATATAATGTCGCTTTAAGTGTGAGGAGGGGCAACGATATCATTTATACATCCTCCAAATCCCTCTCTGTCATCCAAGGCCCTCAAATAGTTCTCCAACCCGATTATTTATTATGTGGAAGTACTCCGGCAATTCTCACAGCGATCAATCCATCCACTCCAAATATCAATCAATATACTTTTGAATGGACTAATTCCTCGGGTGATATTATAGGCAATCAGAATGAATTGAGCGTAGCTGACGAAGGATATTATTTTATTTCTCTGTTTTTGACAAACTCTTCCGGAGGGACTGATTGTCAAATAAACGGCGGAACATACGTAGGGCCACCCAGAGATTTCCAATTACTAATCAACAGTCCTGAAGTCTGTATGGGAGCAAATGTGGAACTTGGTTTGGATACGCCTATTCCGGGACAGTGGTTGGTTCAGAAAATCGGGGAAACAGATTTGATTGATTTCGGGACTGCATTTTCATTGAGTTTAGATTCTGAGGAAGATCTTTTCGGATCGGGTAATTATAGGGCTGTTTTCCGGGCAGAGGATAGTCAATATCCTGACTGTATATCGGAAAGGGATATCAATTTCATCATAAAAGACCAAGCTGAATTTATCTATTCAGATGTATCTGTAGCATCCGGTTGCAATATGCAGGATGGAAGTTTTTTATTTTCCGCCGAATCGGATATTGATTTGCTTAGGATCAATGAACTTTCATTTTTGGAAGCAGATTTATCAGCAGGTGAAACCAGATCTTTTTCAAACCTTTATCCCGGTATTTATGTCTTAGAAGCCCAATTGGATGGCTGTAACAGGAGTGAAGTTGTAATAATTCCAAATAGCAATCCTGATCCAAGCATGTTGTTTGAGGTAATTGAAGTGGGAGAGGCTTGCTCTGAAACAGGTAAATCAAATGGAATTATCAGGGTTAATTTCCTGAATGGTCCATATACAGGGGAATATAGGGTAGTAGACGCTTCCGGTGCGGCATCTTTTACAGGGGTGATTTCCAATGTCAGTTCCTTTGAGGTTTCTGTTCCGGGAAATAATTATGCCATAGAAATTATTTCCCCTTCAGGATGTAAACTCCCTGAAAACAGGATTTTAAATGTTCCTGCCCAAGAATTTGTATCGTTCTCGGTCCCGGAAGTAATTACGATCTGTGGTGATTTTGATTTCATTCCTTCTACGGACCAAAATCTCGTCTTTACTTTGGTCAGCCCATCAGGTCAGGTCGAGACAAAAAACTCCAACGACTTGTTTGTTTTAAATCAATCCGGGGACTATACACTGACAGGTACAAGTTTGGATGCAAGCCTGACTTTATGTCCAAAGACTATACCGTTTTCAGTAATTAATATAGAGACACCCGATTTTGAACCTGTTTTGGAAAGCGAGGATTGCTTTGGCAACAAGCTTTACAGGGCGGAATTGAATGGAGTTGATCCTTCTACAGTGTCAATCAGGTGGTATGATGAAAACCTCAAAATAGTAGGAAGGGGAGAAATGTGGTATCCGACTGCTTATGGTAATTTCTCTTTGGACGTCCAGCCTAGGGCCTCAAGTCTATGTGGTTTCAATCCCAAACCATTTGAGGTTAGGCAGCCTGTTTTTGAAGTCGATGTGACTTTGACAGCAGGATTAATTTGCGGGGAGGGACAATTTGCAACAGTTAGCATGGAATCGGATTTTGAGGAGGTAGACAGAATCGAGTGGATTTTTATTGCAGCAGATGGGAGTCAGGGTATTTTGACACAGTTTGCAGACGAAAGAGAAATAGAAGTCGGGGAAGAGGGTACATATGAGGCTGTGGTTTTCAATAGAGTGGGCTGTGAGATAGGAAGGAACTTGATCCTGGTTATGAAAAGTTATGATGAAGCAAGACCAGAAATTAAACCATTTTATTCAATCTGTACTGAGTCCAATTATGGTGAAATCGTAAATCCCGGGTCATTTGAAACATACGAGTGGTTTCTCAATGGAGAGTTCATTTCTGACGAACCAACATTGAATCTTAGAAGAGAAGGAAATTACACCTTATTGGTGACCAATGCTGATGGCTGTATTTTTGAATCTTCTTTTTCCACATTTGAAGACTGTACCTTCGAGGCTGTTTTTACCACAGGGATGAATCTGAATGATGTCAATAAGCACTTTGAAGTATATGTCAATAACTCAGTCGAAAAGGCTCAAATATGGATCCATAATCGGAATGGTGAACTGATCCATTTTTGTGAAAGTGATGTCATCCAATCAAGGGTAGCTTTCTGTCAATGGGATGGTTTGATAAGAGGGAAGGAAATTCCGGTTGGGTCATACTCTGTTACTATGAGAATCATGAGTCCAAGGTTTGGTTTAGAAAAGAAAATCAGGCGAAATCTTGTAGTGTTTGATTGATAATTTCAGATTTTTTCTTGAACCAAAACCATGTATTCATAATTTTTTATGAAAGGGCATCGCGATACATGATATTTTTTATATTTTCCGTCTTTATTAAAATCAACCCAAACTTAAAAGTCAATTAAAACCTTTTAAACCCAATTAATATGAACGAAAATATCAACAAATCAGCATTGTTCAATGCAAGTTGTTTTGCCCTCATTACGACAGCATTTACCTTCGCGATCCGTGCCGGGATTTTACCTCAGTTAGGAGATCAGTTCGGTCTGTCTGCCGAGCAACTTGGATTTATCAATTCCATGTGGTTTCTCGGGTTTCCGATTTCCATGATTTTGGGTGGCCTTTTTTACCATACAATTGGCCCTAAAATTATCATGCAGATCGCTTTTATCGCCCATACCCTCGGTATCGTATTGACGATTTATGCAGGTGGTTATACAGGGCTTTTGATTTCTACATTATTTATTGGCTTTGGTAACGGCTGTACAGAAGCTGCCTGTAATCCCATGATCGCTGATATGTATTCAGGAATTACGTTAAATAAAATGTTGAACAGATTCCACATGTGGTTTCCCGGTGGTATTGTAATTGGAAGCTTGATTTCCAAATTCATGACTGATTTTGGAATGGGATGGCAGATGCAAATGTGGGTATTGATGATTCCTACTCTAATTTATGCATTCTTGTTTTTTGGCAAGGCATTTCCAAAGCCTACTGTGGAGGGTGTCACATCTATCTCAAGTAATCTTAAGGCATTGTTTTCCCCGGTATTTATTTTCTTGTTTTTTTGCATGGCATTGACTGCAATTTCAGAATTTGGACCTCAGCAATGGGTAAATGTCGTCATGAGTGCAAGTGGAGCTAGTGGCATGTTGATATTGGCGTTGACAACAGGGATCATGGCTGTTGGAAGGTTCTTCGCAGGCCCGGTAGTCAAGACCCTTGGTCAAACAGGAGTTTTGCTTGGAGGTGCGGTTTTCGCGACTTTGGGTATTTATATGTTTAGTACTGTCACTGGGTCTATGTCATACCTTGCTGCTGTCATTTTTGCTATTGGAGTTTGTTACTTCTGGCCTGTGATGGTTGGGGCAGTGGCCCAAAGAGTCCCTCTAAGTGGAGCGTTGGGAATGTCAATCATAGGTGGAGTAGGGATGTTCTCTACAGCAATTTTCCAACCAATCATCGGAAGATGGATTGATGATTCAAGAGCAGATCAAACAGCTTTGGGTTTGGCAGGAGATGCTTTGGAATTGGCTGCAGGTCAGGCAACTTTGCTAAAAATGGTTATGTTTCCAGCGATATTGATTATCCTGTTTACGATTTTCTTTATTTGGCAGAAAAACTCAAAAGTCTCAGCAAGTGCTGCGTCACACTAAAATTATCGAAGCAGTCCGAAAGGGCTGCTTTTTTTTTGTCTTTTGTTTTGTAAATTCAAGAATGAAAAAAATAATCCTCACCTTCCTTTTTTTAGGTTTTCAAACCATATTGTTTGCCCAGGTCATGGGGCCGATTAAAAAATCTGAGAACCAAAGATTCTTTACAGAATCCGATGGTTCCCCATTCTTTTGGATGGCTGATACGGCTTGGGAGTTGTTTCACAGAACTGATAGGGAAGAGGCGACTTACTATTTGAATACGAGACAAGCGCAGGGTTTCAATGTGGTTCAGGCAGTTGCTTTGGCTGAATTGGATGGATTGAATAGTCCGAATTCATATGGGGAAATGCCATTCAAAACCATCACTCCCTTGGTGACCAATGAGAAATATTGGGAACATGTAGATTATATCATTGACTTGGCTGCACAGAAAGGAATCCATATTGCTTTGCTCCCAACCTGGGGAGACAAGCTTTATAAGGACAGTTGGGGTACAGGGCCTGAAATTTTCAATGAAGAAAATGCTTACACTTATGGAAAATGGATCGGTGAAAGGTATGCCGGCAAAAAAAACCTGATTTGGGTTTTGGGAGGAGATAGGAATCCAAGAAAGGATTCAAAAGATGTGGAGGTTTGGAATCAGATGGCAAAAGGAATTGAAGCTTCTGCCAAGAAAGACAATCCGATTTTGATGAGTTTTCATCCACAACCAAACAGGCCTGCAGGTTCTTCCACCTGGTTTCACCAAGAAGTATGGTTGGATTTTAACATGCAACAAACTGGACATTGCCCAAATCAACCCACCTACCGAATCATCAGTCACGATTATGAATTGAATCCTACCAAACCGACTCTTGACGGTGAACCGCTCTATGAGGAACATCCCAACTGCTTTAATGCAAAAGAACTAGGTTACAGCAATCCGGATGATATCAGAAGGATCATGTATTGGAATGTATTTGCAGGAGGAGCTGGGCAGACTTATGGATGTCATGCGGTCTGGCAGATGTTCACATTGGACCGCCAACCTATCAATGCGCCATTGCGACCTTGGAAGGTTTCTCTCGATCTACCTATGGCCAATCAGGTCAAGCACCTGAAAAATCTGATGCTTTCCATGCCCTATTTCGATAGAATTCCGGATTATGACTTGGTCAACTCCATTCAGGAAGAGGATGAACATTTTGTAATCGGAACAAGAGATATTGAAGGAACTTATGCCATGATTTATTTTCCTACAGGGAAAAGCGTTGAATTAGATTTCTCAAGATTAAAAATTGAAACATTCAAAGCCACTTGGTTCGATCCACGAACCGGAGTAAGTTTTCCTTACTCAGGATCGGATTTGACCAATGGAACAAATTGGATCATAGCACCATCGAGTGGCAAAGGTCAGGATTGGGTGTTGGTCGTGGAGTGATAATAGAAGAATTTGAATTTCTGTCTATTGTTAAGGTTTTTGGAATCAATATTCAAATCAATCCAGTTCCGTCCTCCAAACTCACTTGGTAGAACTTGGGACTTACCCCAAACTTGGATTCGAAAGCAGGTTGGATGCTTTCCTTGAGGGTCTTGACTTTTGCTTTTTCCACAATATTGATGGTGCAGCCGCCAAATCCGCCTCCCATCATCCTGCTTCCAAAGACAAAATCTAGTTCTTTAGTGAAGTCCACCAAAAAATCCAGCTCTGAACAGGACACTTCGTAAAGGTTGGAAAGTCCTTCATGGGAGGCATACATTTTTTCTCCAAAACCCTTTAAGTTATTCTGGTCTAATAATTCTGATGATGCCAGTACCCTGTTGTTTTCCTCAATGATGTATTTACACCTGTTGAAAACTGTTAGGCTGATGTCAGATTGGATAGTATCCAAAAGTGCCAAATCCATGTCCCGTAGAGATTTTACGTTTGGATTGTTTTTTTGAGCCGCTTGCACACCTTCCTGACATTCTTGTCTTCTTTTATTGTAGGCAGAATCTGCCAAGGAATGCTTCACACAGGTATCAATCAGCAAAATGCTGTGATCAGGCAAGTTCAGAGGAAAATATTGGAAATCCATTGACCTGCAATCCAAGCGGATGACATGGCCTTTTTTTCCCATCACAGAGGCAAACTGGTCCATAATGCCACATTGGACACCTGCGAAAACATGTTCGGCTTTTTGAGCATAATGGATCAATGAGCGCTTTGGAATATGAAAGCCAAACAAAGTATCCAGTGCAAATCCGACAGCAGCTTCCAAGGCTGCTGAAGAAGAAAGCCCTGCACCCACTGGAATATCCCCGCCAAAAACCATGTCAAATCCCTGTACATGATATCCTGCCTGTTGGAGTTGGGCAGTGACACCCATGATGTAAGTCGCCCAATGGCCTTTTTTTGGACCAAAAGAATCAAGGTTGAAAGCGAATTCCTCCTCAAAATCGACTGAATAAACCTTCGCTTGTCGGGTACGGTTGGCAGCGATGGCAACAATCATCTTTTTATCAATGGCTGCCGGCATCACAAAACCCTCATTGTAATCTGTATGCTCGCCGATCAGGTTGATTCGTCCCGGGGAATACACGATAAGAGGCTCTTTATGGAACAATTCCTTGAAGGTGGTGTCGATGGCTTTTTTCATTTCTTCGAAAATCACTCTGCCGTAAATACAAACTGCGTCTTGGATTGAAAAACCTCTCCGGGCATTAGGAGAATAGACGGAAACTCTGGTTGGTTGCAGGAATCCGGGAAATGTTGCGTCTCCAGACAGATAGCCGTTCTTTTGCCATAAGTAATGCCATTTTTTCCTTTGAAATCATTGCCTAAATAATTTCCAGTATACACCTGAATGCCCGGTTCTGTGG
>NZ_CDSBKL010000113.1:0-11065 GCF_977115555.1 Aquiflexum sp. | reverse complement strand
ACATCATTATCAATTTCAGTGGTTAAAAATTGCGTTTCACACGCTTTGTTATTAATTGTGATTTTTATTTTTTCTAAAAGATATTTCTTTACTAAATCTCTTGCTTCTGGAATTTCTCTATTTGAAGCTAAGTAAATTTTCTTATTGTATTTTTTTTCCAGGACTTTATTAAAATCGCCAATAAAAATGCGAGAAGTAATTTCTACTCTATTTTTATTTTGCACATAATCTATTTGGGTTACCGAAACATAAAACTTATGCCAAGCAAATGAGCTCAACATCACAATCATAATGATTGGCAAAAAAAATTGTAACAAGTTCTTCTTCATTTGGTATTTCCGGATCATCTTTTTCACAAGCTGTGAAAAACAAGGAAGTTGCAAACTGCATCCAAACAGAAATGCTTGGGACAAAAAAAACACTGTGGATGCTCTACAAGATACCAGTGGTTCAAATGACCACTGATGGTACTGATGGCACTCGAAAACGGGGAGTGACAGATAGTGAAGGCGACGACGGTTCTGAGACAAGAGCCTCCAAGGCGACAAGAATTGAGAGTGCAGCCAATTTCCTGATCCACGACCAATGCAATGGAAACATTTCCAAGGAAGAATTTTTGGATTTTATCCGGTGTGTGCAGAGGAAGACAGGAATTCAGGTGCAGGTAGACTTGGTTCCAGCACCAGTTGCTGTGGCCAGAATGGAAAATCGTGATTCCATTTCGTCAATTACCACTCCATGTCAGTGGGCAAGGGAAAATGACGACGGGGCAGATTTGGAAGTGGCAGTTGCCACAATGGATCTAACCACACCACCAGGATCACCACAAGGATTGACAGGATTGCATGTTGGCTGGGATGATAGTGATGATAGTGGGGAAGAGGACGATTTTCAAGAGAAGGTTTTCCCTCAGAGCCAGCGTCGTCAGCCACTTTTGGAAATACAGCAACCGATTGTGGAACAAGAACAGCCCCAGCCACAACAGCCAGCAGAAGTACAACAACAGCCAATTCAACAAAGTCAACAACCTCCACAGGCAGAGCCTCGAAGATCCCCTAGGAAGTCACCAGCAAGGAGGTTGACCAACCAAGATGACGATGCGAAGCTTCAATTTGATGAGGCATCATACCATATGATAAGTATTTCCGCAAAAAAGGAAAAATGTCATGGTTGCTTCGATTGTTTTTCTGGTACTTTTTTTGAATGCAAAGATTGCAGTTTGCACCACAGGATATGCACCGATTGTATGAAGTTTGGAAGTGGCGGTCATAATTATGGTTCATGTCAACATACCTCAGATTCATCCTACTCAGTCCATACAAAAAACAAGAGCTGGATGTCAGAAGATGACAAAAAACAGTGCTCCAAATGTTGCACTATGGTTGACCTCTCAAAAAAGGAAGCAGTGTATTATTGCAATGATTGCAGCTTGCATCGATTGTGCAAAGGGTGTTGGACATCATTGTCAGAGAATGGCGACAACCAGCGACGATCGAGACGCAGTACTAGTAAATAAGAGTAACTTTATTTAATCCTTTTTTATATACACATTTGGCCATTGTCGTCATTATATCAAAATAATTGATTCGTATAGGAAATAAAAAAAAGATTCCATATATATAAATTTACCGGACAAATTACGTTATCTTAGAGGACAAATTACGTGATATTGGTATGGAAAAGAAACCCTCAATTGTAAATGAGCCAGCTGTAGCCTATTACAAAAAGTCCCGATTGTCTGCCCATGACATTTTGAATGTGGAATATGGAAGATTGGATGAGCCATTCCAAAGGGTGGATACTTTCCGTAAAGGCCTAAAAAAGAGATCCTTTGAGGGATTGAAAGAAATATCGGGTCTTGATAATAATACTTTGGCGGCAGCTTTGGCTGTATCCGCCAAGACACTTCAGAGAAAAGATGTTTTTGATGTCGTTCAATCTGAAAAGATGTATGAATTGGCAGAGTTATATGCTTTGGGTACCAATTATTTTGGCAGTGAGGGTTTTAGGCGTTGGATGGAGAGGCCACTTTTTACCATTGGTAATCGGATTCCGCTTGATCTTCTTGATGTTTTTGAAGGCCTTGATATTCTAAAGACCGAGATTATGCGCCTGCAGCACGGTATTGCTATTTGAGGATAGATGAAAGTTTACCGTATTGCGTTGAATCAATATTGCGATGTCAGTGGGGAAGGTGCCAAATTGTATGGCGGTAGATGGAATTTCCAAGGTTTTCCGGCTTTATATGGGAGCGCATCCATTTCTTCTTCCTTGTTGGAAAGACTTACCATTGATTCCGAATTATTTTCTTCAGAAAGGTATGTGTTGTATTCGGTCATGGAGTTTGATGTTCCTGACAAAAGTGTATTTGTCCCGAACATAGATGAGTTACCGGAAGGTTGGGATGCGATACCACCTTTGAGAGTTTCTCAGGATTATGGAACTCAATTACTTCAAAGTGGAATCCTTTGTTTTGGTGTGCCTTCTATTGTCGATAAAACTTCACTCAACTTTGTGATCAATCCATTATCACAAGATTTTCCTTCAGTTTCTTTTCGGGTTTATCCTCTAAATTTAGATCTACGGATTATCCGTTAAAAAAGAAAAAAGGCCCAAGATTTGATCTTGAACCTTTCAAAAGAAGCGTTTCATTTCTTCTTTTCATCAGTTTTTTTACCCGGCAGCATCAGTTTGATTATAAAACCAAACCCTATGATCAGGTGGAGTAGAATCAGGAACAAAATTATCTTTGTGCCAAAAGTCATTAGATTATCTGTGATTATAGAGAATGCGAAGGCCTTAAAACTAGGTTTGCGTCATTCAGGTAAATGATTTATCAATACAAAACCCTAAATCTAATTGTGCCGGGAATTTCTTTCATAGCTTCAATCATTTCAGGAGAATATGCCTTATTGATATCAGAAATTACATAACCGATTTTTTCATTGGTCTTGAGGTATTGGCCCACAATGTTGATGTTATAGCTGGCAAGGATTTGATTGATTTTAGCCAAAACTCCCGGTTCATTTTGGTGTACGTGGATCAACCTGTGAGCATCCCTCAAGAATGGCAATTGGATATTTGGAAAATTAACGGAATTGTAAGTATTACCGGTGTTGATATATTCCATGATTTTGCCGGGAACAAACCTTGCTATATTCTGTTGGGCTTCTAAGGTGGATCCTCCGATATGTGGCGTGAGGATGGTGTTTTTCATTCCGATTAATTCAGAAGCAAATGGTTCGTCGTTGTTTTTGGGTTCATGAGGGAACACATCCACTGCGGTACCTGCAATATGTCCTGATTCCAAAGCAGCTTTCAAGGCCGGGATATCTACTACGTGGCCTCGGCTTAGGTTCACGAGGTAAGAACCCTTTTTCATGAGATCAATCTTTGATCTGTCAATCAGGCATTTGTTGTCTTTTCGGCCATCGACATGTAGGGAAATCACATCACAGGTTTTGAGCAATTCATCCAAAGAATCTATTTTGGTGGCATTTCCGAGCGCCAATTTTTCAATTACGTCATAGTAATATACGTCCATACCCATGTTTTCCGCCAAGACAGAAAGCTGCGCACCGATATTGCCATATCCTACAATCCCTAATTTTTTACCTCTGATTTCAAAACTTCCTGAAGCAGATTTGTCCCAGATTCCCTTGTGCATTCCGTGGCTTTTGTCATGGAATCCACGCATCAGGAATATGATTTCAGCAATGGCCATTTCCACCACAGAACGTGTATTGCTGAAAGGTGCGTTGAATACCGCAATTCCTTTTTCGGTACATGTTTCGAGGTCTATCTGATTGGTACCGATACAAAAAGCCCCTATTGAAATCAATCTGTTTGCATTTTCCAAAACTTTCTTAGTCACATTGGTTTTGGAGCGGATGCCTAGGATGCTGACGTTTTTGATTTTTTCTGCAAGTTCATCCTCACTTAAGGCAGAGCTGATTACTTCTACATTATAGCCTTCATGTTTCATCAATTCCACACCGATAGGATGGACGTTTTCAAGAAGGAGGACATTGATTCGGCTTTTTGGGTAGGAAAATTTCTTATTCATTTTATTGATGTAAAGGATTTCATCTAAACTAGGGGCGATGTGGTCTGCTTTGGAAGTTACTTTTGGCCTTTCCACATTTTCTGTAAAGGCATAGAATTTATTGGCTAGTCCTGATTCTTTGATTTCATAATCTGTATAGCCATCTCCAATGACATAAATGTCTCCCTCAAGATTCAAGGTTCTGATGGTTTTGGATTTGCCACCGTTTTTGGAAAGTACGTTTTCCCTGTTAAAGTCAATGATTTTGCCTGACTCATCATAAATGAATTCGTTTGCAAAAACATTTTCGGCTTTGATTCCATACTCACCGACAATCGGCGTGATAAAATCCTTGAAGCCGTTTGAAATGATGATGATGTTGTCAGCGTTTTCCTCAAAAAATTCTTTGTTCCGCTGAAATGATTTGGAGACTTTGGTTTTGAGTTCAGAGATCAATTCCGAAATCTGTGGTTTGGAAGCTTCGAGAATATCCAACCTTCTTTCCAGACTTTCCCGGAAATTTAAGCTTCCTTCCATTCCAAGGTCAGTGATGTCCTTGATTGCCTGAATTTTTTCAGCTCTCTTTGGATCATTTTTTAGGCTTATTTCTCCCAAAACATCCAATGCTTCGACTTGAGTAAAAGTACTGTCAAAATCAATGATAAATTTCTTGCTGTTGGGCATTATTGCTGTGGATTTTTTATGATCTAAGCTCAAAATTAGCATATTATTAAAAAGTAATCCCTTTTATTGAACAAAATACTTTTGTGATTTTTGGCACTTAATCATGAAATCGATTGAAAAGGGAGAAAATGCATTCAACCAATCAACCGTTCTCCTGTCAATTCATTGATCAGCCATTTGATTTCAAGATTTTCGTCATATTCTGCGTCAAGTACGAATTTCTCTTTGTCCAAAAGGAATTTGTAAATATACCAATCTGTCTTTGGGGTGGGTATATACAAAGTTTTACTGAAATGAATCCATTCCAATGTTCCCTCGTTGCAATCCGGAGGTGGTATTTTGTCGATTTCAGCCAAGTATACATAGCTGATCCAATTATAGTTGATAGGGGAGGTTTCAGTAAGGATGCCACAAAAATCCATAGTTTCGATCAAGATCCCTGTTTCTTCCTTTGTTTCCCTGATTGCCCCGGCTAGTGGAGTTTCGAATGGATCTATTTTACCACCTATTGGGGTGTAAAGGTCTTTATTGGGTTCCTTTAGACGTTTCAGGAGCAAAAAGCTGTCTCCGTTTTTGAGCACACATATTGTTGCTGCTTTTTTTATTCCGAGAGGTACGGTACTCATCTATCGAGTTGTTTTTGAAATGCTTCAATAAATAGACCTACATCATGTCCGTCCATGAGGGCATGGTGAACATGGATGGAAACAGGCATGGTTTTGATTCCTTCTGATTCTGTAACTTTTCCAAATGAGATCTTTGGACAAGAATCTGGAAAAGAAAAACTTCTGGCGTGTGACAATGAATAAAAGTCAATCCAAGGAATGGAAGAGAAATGGATCACATTTTCACCCGAACCTGCAGGATCAAGCCCTGTGCTGTTTCTAACTTTTTCTATTTCAATTTTGGCATATTTTTCAAATTCCTTAAAATCTTCAAAGTAATCCATGTAGGAAAAGCCAAATGTCCCATTTTCCCTGTTGATGGTTGGAGATGCATTGATTTTATCAAAGAGAAAGACCTGGCCATCCTTTATTCTATACCTAAACGCTTCTATATGATTTGCTGCTACTAAAGAGGCATGGAGATAATAGAGGAAAAATGAGCTGCCCTTTGATTTGGATGAATTATATGCTTTAGTGCAATCCAGCCTAACTGTCACCCCAAAAAACGGTTCCTCAAATTTGCTGAAAAACAAAAAGTGGTCTTTTCGGGACCACTTTTCAATATCAAGAATCCTATACATTCTTAATTTTTATTTGATGGATTTAATCAACCTTTCATTTAGACCCACATAATCAGGGTTTTTGGCCTCTTTGGCCATTTCCATGGATTTTGTGGCACTTTCTATTGCTTCCTTTTTCTTACCCAATGCCAGTTCAATTTTTGCTTTGAGGTGCATGGTCCAGTATTTTGGGTCCTCCTTGACAGATTTTGTGATCCAGTCATAGGCTTGATTCATATCCTTATTGTTGGTGAAATAGTAATTAGCTGCTTGGTAAAGCAATCCCGGATTCTCTGCTTCTTTATCGATCACCAAAGCCTTTATTTCTGCCATTACTATACTGTCCACTTCTGTTTCTATCCGGAATTTCACCATGGTTGTTTCCCACTTCATTGAAATGGTCGCTCCTGTATCAGTCATATCCACAAAATTGATTTCCATGGTTTCATACTTTTGACCTGTTTTGCCTGGCTTTACTTTGAACCTTACAAGGTCATCATTTGCTTCATACCCAACTGCACCCCACAATTTGGTGTTTTTAGAAAGGATAATTGTCCATTCAGTTTTGCCGGGAATGGAATAAAGGGCATAGGATCCTGCAGGAATAATATTTCCTTCGATTTTTACTTCATTACTAAAATTGATGATTGTTGCTGCATTAGCACCAGTTCTCCATACTTCACCATATGGCACTAATTCTCCGAATATTTTTCTTCCTTTTGTACTAGGACGGCTGTATTCAATATTGACATCTGTAAGTCCAATTTTTTGGCTTATAGTAGCCGATGGACTAGCTTGTGGCATTTGAATTTGCTGGCCCATAGTCAATGTGGATATGGATGCAAATAAGATAATTAGCAATAAAATAGATTTGGTTTTCATTTGTTTGTATGTTAACTTAGTTCAATTAGATTTGACAATCGCAAAGATAATAATTTATTCAATTTGTAGAATTTTAGGCCTTTTGTAAAAGGTAACATCTTAAATTTTGAAAAATTTGGTCTATTGCTACCGCTTAATGAATTGTTTTTTTAATTAATCAAATTGAAAGGCAACTTGGGATTAAATTTTAATTTTAAAAAAACCAATGAGTATAGCCATTATTTCACCTGGAAGGGATGTTAGTTTTTGGATAAAAACTTTTAATGAGGCAGATCCTGATATTGATATTCAAGTTTTTCCGGATATCAGGGACAAAGATTCTGTCGAGCTCGTCATTTTATGGCAACATCCTAAAGGTATTCTAAAAGAATTTCCCAACCTGAAGTTGATATGCTCGATGGGTGCAGGTGTGGACCATATATTGAGTGACCCTGAAATTCCTCGTTCTTTACCTATCACTAGGATAGTAGACCCTGGGCTTACAATTCCAATGACCAATTATGTGGTCATGGCTGTTTTAAATTTCCATCGACAGCTTTACAGATATCAATCCAATCAAAGAAAGAAAATTTGGGATATGAGTAATCCTGAACTTAAGGTCAATGTAGGAGTGATGGGAGTAGGGGCATTGGGAAGCGATGTTATCGAAAAGCTGAAAATTTTAGGATTTTCAGTCTTTGGTTTTGGTAATAGCCCAAAGTCAAATATTGATTTTCCTTATTTCTATGGGGATGAATTAACCCAATTCTTGAGTAAAGTAAACCTTATTATTTGTATGCTTCCTTTGACTCCTAAAACAGAAAATATCCTCAATCTGGATTTTTTCCGAAAATGTAATAAAGGAACTTACATAATCAATGTGGCAAGAGGCAATCACTTGGTAGAGGAAGATTTATTGACGGCAATAGATGAAGGCCATGTGTCAGGTGCATTTTTGGATGTTTATAGAAAAGAACCTTTGCCGGTGGACCATCCTTTTTGGAATGTTGAGGAAATCACACTTACACCTCACATCGCGAGCGTAACCAATCCAGGTTCTGCTATACCACAGATTATCGAAAATTATAAAAGATTAAAAAGCAATACCCCATTGATGAATCAGATAAACCCAATTTTAGGATATTAACCAGTCAACAAAATGGACACCACTTTTAAAATTGTTTGCCCGACAGACTTCTCCGAATGTTCACTAAATGCCATAGAATATGCTGCCAAATTGGGAGAAATGTACAATGCGGATTTATTTTTATTTCACGTTCCTGATAAAGAGGATTACCAAAAACTAGCTTCGGGTGAGTTTCATTCAGGTGATCAATATAGTTTTATCCAAAAGAAATTGGATAATCTGGTAGAAATCGTCAGTCAGGAAAGTATCCCAAAAGGCTTGAAATCATGCCAGAGCGAATTTATTGAAGGAAAAACGGTCAATACAATTTTGGAATATGCAGATACAAAAAACGCTGACCTGATCATCATGGGAACGGAGGGGGTCAATGATTTTAAACAAAATTACATAGGAACCCGGGCAAGTAGGTTGGTAGAAAAATCAGAAAGAGACGTGATGGTAATTCCTAGAAAAGTTTTCTTCAAATCTCCAAAAAAGCTGGTGTATGCCACTGATTACTTGGAAGAAGATAAACTTGCAGTTCAGAAAGTAGTAGACTTGGCAAGATTCTGGGAAAGTGAGATTGATATCGTTCATGTAAGTACCAAAATGAAAAATATTGACAAATCCCTTCATCTGACCATGGTACAAGAGATCAAGCCTTTCATCAAATACGACAAAGTTAACTTTGTCCTTAAATCGTATAGGGACGAACCTGGCCTTGGTTTGGAAAATTACCTGATCACCGCAAAAGGTGATATATTGATTACTTTAAGCAAAAAGAAAACTTGGTTTGAACAGATTTTTTCTAACAACCTTTCTAGAAAGATGTCTTATTTTATCAATAAGCCACTTTTTGTAATCAAAAAAGTGTAAGGTTGTTATTTGGAATTATTGCTGAACTTGGATTTCAAAAACACCACAAATTCATTTCGGATTTTCTGATTGGTTAAAATATTTTTGACCATACTGAAGTAATTTCCGAAAGTCAGTTTATTGAGATCACCGTCAGAATTATTATCAAAGAAATTTTCAACTTCCTTTTTTTGAACAGGTTTGGGTTCGGGTTTTTCATTCGGCTTGTATCCTATCAAGTCATCGGCCTTCGAAAAGCTTGATTTTGCCCTTTGTTGATAGCCAAGTTTTTCCTCAACCAATCCCTTATTATTGTAAGCCACCGCATCTTCAGGATCGAGCTCAATTGCTTTTTCGTAATCTTCAATCGCACCCTTCAAATCCCCGATACGGTCTCTAAAATATGCCCTGCTTGCATACCTGTAAGGATTTTTTGGATCAAGATTGATGGCTCTATCAAATTCTGCCATTGCATCTTCATCATTTTTCATCAAATGAAGTACCACAGCCCTGTCATTGATGTAGCTTGGATTATAGGGTTCTATTTCTAGTAATCTATTGAAATCCAACAATGCCGAATCAAAGTTCCCCAAACGGGAAAGGACCCTCGCCCTAAAAAAATAGAATTCAGGATTTTCACTGTCTTTTTTGATACAAAAATTAATCTGGGCCAATGCCTCTTGGAATTTCCCTTCTTTGAATTGGGAAATGCTTATTTGAAATTCTTCCACGTCTTTTACAGGTATTTTGAAGTAAATACAAAATTATGGGTTATAAAGTTTAAAATTACCCTAGTAGGGTAAAGGTATTCTTTCCCTAAAATGATTTCTTTATATATTTGAATCGAAAACTCAAACCATGGCCAACAAAGCAGAAGATGTATTAAAAGACCTCAAGGCCGGCAAATACGCACCTATCTATTTTTTGCAGGGAGAGGAGTCGTTTTTTATTGACCAAATATCTGATTTTATCGAGGCAAATGCCTTGCAGCCGCATGACAAAGGCTTCAACCAAGTAGTGATGTATGGAAAAGATGTCACTATACCTGATATCCTGAACAATGCGCGGAGATTTCCCATGATGGCTGACAGACAGGTGGTCATTGTGAAAGAAGCACAGAATATCCCACAACTTGGAAAGGAAGAAATCGATCAGATGTTGATCAACTATGTTAAGAACCCTTTGCCTAGCACTATTTTGGTATTTGCCCACAAGTATAAAAGTCTAGATGGCAGAAAGGCATTGGCCAAGGAATTGGATAGAAGCGTTGTTTTTGTCAAATCAGAGAAAATCAAAGACAATTTGTTGCCTGGTTGGATCGAAGCTTATGTTAAAAGTAAAGGGCATAATATCGATAACCCAACTGCAATTTTTTTGGCTGAAAGTATTGGCAACAACCTTGAAGTCGTTGCAAATGAATTGGGTAAGATGTTTCTGAATTTTCAAGGTGAGACAAAAATCACCAAAGACCATATACAGAAGTTTGTCGGTATCAATAAAGAATACAATAATTTTGAACTGACCAAAGCAATGGGTGTTAAGGATATTGTGAAGGCCAATAAAATCATCCACTATTTCTCCCAAAACCCCAAAAGTCATCCAGCCATACCAATAATAGCTTTGGTTTATAGTTTTTTTAGCAAAGTCGCCTTGGTCCATTTCAACAAACAAATGTCTGATGCAGAGCTTGCAAGAATCACGGGCGTAAACCCATATTTTCTAAAAGAATACAGGATTGCAGCGAATAATTATCGCTTAGGCAAGGTTATTGATTGCTTCGCATACATTAAAGAAGCGGATTTACGTTCTAAAGGAGTCGATACAAGCGGGATGGAGGACAAGGAGATTCTTAGGGAATTAGTATTTAAAATCATGCATTAAAGGCATTATTCACCCATGAGGAAAAGCTTAATATTGTTTTTAATATTGTGGACAACCCATAATATCAGTGCGCAGACAGGATTATACCAATCAGGAAGTCAGGTTAAATTGGATGATGATTTTGAATTATTCAACAAACACCTTTTCAGTGCTTCAAGGTTTGAATATGAAGAACTCAAAGAGTCCGATTTAGAAGATAACCAACAGGTTTTGGCGGATTTTTTTCATGCCATATCCGCTCTTAAAATTGAGAACCCCGGCGCCGCTGATCTTGTCAATAACTTTATCAGGACTTATCCCAACCATCCTATTAAGAATGAAGCTGGATTTATCTTGGGTAGTTTTTATTTTGATAGGAAAAACTACCGGGAAGCCATACCGGCTTTCA
>NZ_CDSBKL010000112.1:0-11151 GCF_977115555.1 Aquiflexum sp. | reverse complement strand
TTTATTTAATAAGTTATATGGGGGTGGGAAAGACCACAAATGGACGTAAAATTGCCGCGCGCTTGGGATTGAATTTCATTGATTTAGATGCCTATTTAGCCAACCAGGAAGGAGAAAGCGTAGCTGATATTATTCGAAGCCGAGGCGAAGATGAATTCCGAAATTTAGAGAGAAAGTATTTGAATAGTCTTTCCCAAAAAACGAATGTGGTTGTTGCAACCGGAGGTGGAACGCCTTGTTTTTTTGATAATATGGATTGGATGAATGACAACGGAACAACCGTTTTTTGAACCCTACGATTGATATTTTGGTAAAAAGATTGCAGCCCGAAACCGCAAAACGTCCATTATTAGCCGATAATTCAGCCGAAACGCTCGGTTTATTTATTTCACAAAAATTAGAAAACCGCTTAAAATATTACGAAAAAGCACAACTCATTATTAATATGGGTACAAAAAAATAAGGAAATTATATACTAAAAATTATTTTTTGGTGTTTAATCGATAAAAATAAGTATTAATACGTATTGAATTACTAATATAATTGGGTTATTTTTGGATAAATTATTTAATAACAAAGAAATGAATATTCATTGTACATTTGGAATGTTTAAAATAATTCAGTCAGTCAGCAATGAGGATGAACTTTTGGTTTTGTCTCAATGGGAAAGTTTAAAAAAATTGTTTGAGGCAAAAAGGATATTTTTGGTAAATACCGATGATGCAGTATTTGGGGTATACCTAGCCAAAAATGAATGTTTGGATGCCATGAATGAAATGATCAAAAATATTGACTATAGGGATTGGGATCATCTGAAACTGGAAAATGATCATTACTATTTGAAAAGCAATGCATGATTAGAAATTAGCGGATTAATTGTCCGCTAATTTTTTTAAAGTATGCTGGATCAGATTGTCCACAATACCATAAGCGTCTTTAGAAAATTCATGGGTGATTCTATTGGCAATGATTGCATTAAGGCTCAATACTTCATGGCCTAAAAGCCGACCCATCGCATAGTATCCTGCGGTCTCCATCTCAAAATTTGTGAGTTTGAAGCCATCAATATCAATATTTCCTAATTTTTCAATGATATCGGGAATAGCAGGTTTGATTCTTACTTCTCGTCCCTGAGGGCCAAAAAATCCTGGGCAGGTAACGGTATTTCCTTTCAAGAGTCCTTCTCCCAAAAGATCAAGCAGCTTCTTTGAACCCTTTACGCAATAAGGAGTGAAAGAAAGTTCGAGGTCTTCCTGAATTTTTCTACCCACCTTTTGCTCTAAATCGGTATATTCAGTATTGTAAAAAGCCATCAAGGTATCAAGCCCGATACCATATTCTGAAGCGAGCATTGTTCCTGCAGGAATATCTCTTCGCATACTTCCTGAAGTGCCCACCCTGATAATATTAAGGCTTGTATGGTTTTCTTTTGGGATCCGGGTACGGAGATCAATATTCACTAAAGCATCGAGTTCGGTCATAAAGATCTCGATGTTGTCTGTACCCATTCCAGTACTCATCACGGTCAATCTTTTGCCTTTATAATAACCTGTGTGGGTCACAAACTCCCTTTTGCTGATAGAAAACTCAATTTCATCAAAATACTTGGAGACCTTAGAAACTCTTTCAGGATCCCCTACAGTAATAACAGTTGAAGCCAGGTGCTCTGGCTTCAAGTTCAAATGATAGATGCTACCATCAGGGTTGATGATCAATTCCGACTCTGGAATCCTTTTGCTCATTGAGGTTGATTTATTTTGTCCTTCCTTCTTACCAAGCCTTTGTACGGATTGTACCCGTTTGTGTTTTTTTGGTAATATCCCGTTCCGTCGTAAGGACGTTTTTCTGGATTTTCCTTACATTCCACAGAACAGGCGCCCTCCATTTCCCATCCGCATTTTTCACAGATCGGAAGATGGGCGTTGCAAGTTGGATTGGCGCAATTGACCATACGGTCGCATTCTGTGCCGCATAAATGGCAGGTAGAAATAACCTTCGGATTCACCTTGTTGATATCGACGGCTATCCTGTTATCAAATACATAGCATTTGCCTTCGAAATCCTCTCCTCCAGCCTCAATGCCGTATTTGATGATGCCACCATGGAGTTGGTAGACATCCTGGAAGCCTTGTTCCAAAAGATAAGCAGAAGCCTTTTCGCATTTGATGCCACCTGTGCAATAAGTCAAAACCTTTTTGCCTTTGAGATGCTCAAGTTCTTTTACCTTCTCGGGAAAATCGCGGAAATTATCGATGTCCAAAGTAAGGGCACCTTTAAACCTTCCTAGCTCATGTTCATAGTTGGACCGGACATCAAGGATGACCACGTCTTCTTGGTCTTTGAGTGCTTTGAATTCTTCAGGTGCTAGGTGTTTGCCTGTTTTGACATTGGGATCAAGGTGGCGAAGGCTGCTGTGAACGATCTCAGGCTTGACGCGCACATGGATTTTTGCAAAAGCATGTTTGTCAAAGGCTTCAATTTTGAATTCTGTTTTGGCAAATCTCGGATCGGCATGGATATAGGCCATGTATTTTTCACAATCTTCTTTCAGACCGGAAACGGTTCCGTTGAGGCCCTCAGGTGAAATGATGATCCGGCCACGGATATTGTTCTCAATACAAAAAAGATGGTGTTCCTCGCGGTATGCCTCCGTGTCTTCGATGGTGGCATAGCAATAATATAGTAGAATGCTATAGGGTTGATTTTCCATAACTTGAGCCCTGTTTCGGCAGGGTGTTTTGGTTTATAAATAAGATTTCAATAATTACTTTTTGATAGGAGCGGCAGGATTTCCAAATACTGTCTCCCCGTCTTTGACATTAGAGATCACGACAGACCCTGCCCCGACTCTTGCATTTTTTCCGATTGTAATGCCTGAAACCAAAGTGACTCCCGAGCCTATAAATGCGCCTTCTTTGATCGTCACCCCGGAATTGACAATAGATCCTGCACCGATCTGGACAAAGTCTTCCAACACGGACTCATGGTCTACAATGGCACCTGTATTGAATATGCAATGACTGCCGATTTTGGTGCCTGCGCCTATATTTACCCTGCCGTTGATGAAGTTGCCGTGGCCGAGAACAGCATCTGTGGACACATAGGATGTCTCATGTATGGCATTGATGGGCTGGACTTTCCGTCTTTCGTTAAGCATTTTGACTAGAAATTGACGGTATTTATTGTCATCCACAGCCACAAATGCTTCACACTTATGTCCAATGAGTTTCAAGAAACCATCATCTTCCGGGTTTCCCAAAACAGGTACCACATTGATTTCAGTGCCGTGCAGTTTTTCATCTTCATCCAAAAAGCCGTATACGATGACCTTGTTGCTATTGAAAATCTCTAGTGCTGGATGGGCGATGCCTTTTGCTCCAAGAATAATAACCGGTTTTTCCATTTTTTTCCTGTTCGGATCGCAAAAGTACGCAAATCAGGTTTTAAACAAAAATCATTTCCTCTCCGGCTTGAGCAGGTTCTGCCCGATCTTGCAATCAAGGCACTTTTTTGGTTTACAGTAATCATGGTACAGACCGATCATTCCCTGACTGTCAAATGCTGTTTTGGCTTTCCATTGATGGGCTGCATATTTGCGGATGATGAAGTTTTCTTCGGCCTGTATTTCCTGAAGGAGATCGAAGCATTTTTCTTTCCAGTCGCTTTCTTGGATATATTGACCATAAGCGTACCAAATCGGAATGACAAAATTGATCGTGAGCAGGGATAAAGTATTGTTGCTGAGTTTTTTGGCTGACTTTTTCTGAGAAGGTATTCCGACTTTGATGTGGTAGAGCCAATATTCAGGAGTCTCTATTTCAAACACTTTTTTGAACTGCTCAAAATGCTCATTGTGATGAATGACGGATGAAAACAGGTTTGAGTTTTTGTTGAATATCTGTACTAATTGGGCAATTCTCAGTGGTGGGAAGTTTTGTGGTCTAACACCCATCATGATCCATTCATGGTGATGTATTGTTCTTTGAAGGCTATATTTTTTCTGATAAAAATCATATTCTTTTTGCAGGAAAAGACTGTATTCATCCATTGCTTCCAAAGGAATCAAATCTGCCTGACCAAGCAAAATGGATTCAATGATCTGGGGCTGGTTTCCGTGTTTTTGAAGGATTTTGTAAGGAACGCTTTCGGCCAATTTGAGCATGGTGGCGGCATTGGTCTTGAATCCAAAGCACTGAAACAGCCACCGGTATGCCGTCTCTTCCCAATTGTTGTTGGTGGATTCCAATAGCTGCCCGAGCAAAGAAGATTTATGTTCCAACCGCTCTACAAGGGTTTTTTCCAACATAGAAAATTGGATGATAGGAGGAATCTTTTCCAAAAGATTGCCACAGAGGATTTCGTCCCGGCTACTTGTCAGCCTTTCGTAATTGCGGATGACATCAAGCAAGATTTTTCCCTTCAGCTCCAAAGTGGGGATTTTGCTTCCGTCATTTCTGAGTATGGTTTTGTCCTCTTCCCAAACCACATGCAGCACGACAGAATTGTACCTTAAGTCGGCATTGTGGTCATGAGATTTCCAGTCGGATGCCTTGCGGTGCACTTCCACATGTCCGAAAAGATCCAATTTGCCAAGTTTGATGTGGGCTTCCTGAAAATCCGGTCCTTCATGGAAATTGTGGTAGCCGATTTTTTTGACTTCGATCGGAAGTCCTTCGGTGGTCTGCAGGGAATTTTTGTCAAAATATTGGTATTTCCACACGGTCTGCAGAAAGTCTTCCTGAAAATTCATGTCTTAAAAATTGGGTTGAAAATGGAAAAATCAATTTCATGATTATTCCAATGATTAAAAAACCCAAGCCTTTCAGGAGGCGATTTTAGTCGACTAATATCATTCGTGGGTCAAAATCATTGCCTCTAGCCTGTTGTAGCATTTGTCAGCCAATTTCAGAAATCCATCTTCTCCCGAAAATGAATTGGGATCAATAGCAGCTGAAAAATAAATTTGGACTTTGCCCGGTTTGAGCAAAATCGTGCCACGCTTCATGATTTTGTCAGCTCCGATGACAGCCATCGGCATAATAGGAGTATTGGTCTCGATTGCAATCCTAAAAGCCCCTTTTTGAAAGGGCAGCAAGGTTTTACCGGTATCGTTTCTTGTCCCTTCCGGTGCAACAACAATGGAAATGCCTTTTTTGAGAATCTCCATCAGCCTGTCCACGGAGGCTTTTCGCGAAGCGGTATCCTTTCTGTCTACCCAAACCGCCACTCTTGAAACCACAAAACCAAATACCGGGATTTTAGAAAGTTCCTTTTTCCCGATAGCACGCACTTCCTGTGAGATGGCCATCGGAATCACCGGTGCATCTATAAAAGACCTGTGGTTGAAAATATAGATGTATGCCTGCTTTGGTTCTATGTGTTCCCGACCGTGGATTTCATAGCGGATGCCTACCAAAAAAGACCAAATCCCCGCCCAAAGACGGATAAAAACAAAAGAAACTTTTCCACCCCTAGGACTGAGCAATAAAGGAATTACTATAAACAATCCAAATACCAACATCAACAGGATAAACAATGCGGCAGCATAAAGGGTATAAATCCACAGAATGATTTTCATTTTAGGAAAGGTTTGGGTAATTTTATCGATCGTTAAATAAATTTACTAACTCTTTACTTGCAAACAACCCCTGGGAGCGATTTCAGGGGTTTCGTTTTTTTAAATCAAATTAAGACTGCTAAACAAATACATTTTTTAATTCAATAATTCTTCTTTTCCAAAAATACCTTACATTTGCAGTCCGTTCGAGTGAACGGGGTCTCTGCGAAGATTCTCAGCGACTTTTCATCAACTTAAAGCCTCAATCCAATGACCCTAGGATGGAGGAATTTCAGGGTCAATCACACATTATGTCTAATCAAAAAGAGTTTAACTGGGATAATTTCTCCACCAAAGGTTTTGGTGACGGCTATTCCAAAGAACAAAAGGCCGACATGGAAGCCATGTATGCCGGAACTTTGAACACGATCACAGAAAAAGAAGTCATCAAAGGCACCGTAGTTGGTATCAATGACAAGGACGTGATCATCAACATCGGTTTCAAATCTGATGGCTTGGTTCCTGTATCTGAATTCCGTGACCTTCCTAATCTAAAAATCGGTGATCAGGTAGAACTATTCATCGAAGAGCAGGAAAATGCCTTGGGACAGCTTGTCCTTTCAAGGAAAAAAGCAAGAATGGTACGTGCATGGACTGACATCGAAGATGCCCTTACCAATGACAGCGTCATCGAAGGTCTTGTAAAAAGAAGAACCAAAGGTGGTCTTATCGTGGATATCTACGGTGTGGAGGCTTTCTTGCCAGGTTCTCAGATCGACGTGAAGCCTATCAGGGATTTTGATATCTATGTAGGTAAGAAAATGGAAGTAAAAGTGGTTAAAATCAACCACACCAACGATAACGTAGTTGTTTCGCACAAAGTCTTGATCGAAAAAGACCTTGAGAAACAAAAAGCAGAAATCCTCAACAACCTTGAGAAAGGTCAGGTATTGGAAGGTGTCATCAAGAACATGACCAACTTCGGTGTATTCATCGATTTGGGTGGTGTTGACGGCTTGCTTCACATCACTGATATCTCTTGGGGTAGAATCAACCATCCGGAAGAAGTACTTAACCTTGACGACAAAGTTCAGGTGGTGGTACTTGACTTCGATGATGACAAGAAAAGAATTTCTTTGGGTATGAAGCAATTGACTTCACATCCTTGGGATGCGCTTTCTGCTGATCTTGAGATTGGTTCCAAAGTACAAGGTAAGATTGTAAACGTAGCTGACTACGGTGCCTTCTTGGAATTGGCTGCAGGTGTAGAAGGTTTGATCCACGTTTCTGAAATGAGCTGGTCACAGCACTTAAGAAACCCTGCTGACTTTGTGAAAGTAGGTGACGAAATCCAGGCTGTTGTTTTGACTTTGGACAAAGACGAAAGAAAAATGTCTTTAGGCATCAAGCAGTTGACAGAAGATCCTTGGACCAAAGGTGACATGGCTGCCAAATATGCAGTAGGCACCAAACACAAAGGGGTGGTAAGAAACTTGACCAACTTCGGTTTGTTCCTTGAATTGGAAGAAGGAATCGACGGGTTGGTACACGTATCTGACCTTTCTTGGACCAAGAAAATCAAGCATCCATCTGAGTTTGTGAAAGTCGGTGACGAATTGGCTGTAGCTGTTTTGGAACTTGACGTTGATAACAGAAGATTGGCACTTGGTCATAAGCAATTGGAAGAAAACCCTTGGGATACTTTCGAAACAGTATTTCCTATCGGATCTGTGCACAAGTGTACAGTGAATTCTAAAAATGACAAAGGTGCAGTTCTTGAGCTTCCTTACGGTCTTGAAGGTTTTGCAACCTCCAAAAACCTTGAGAAAGAAGACGGATCTAATGTAGAAGTCGGTGAGTCTTTGGATTTCAAAGTAATCGAATTCTCTAAAGATGACAAGAGAATTGTCCTTTCCCATACTGCTACTTACAAAGAAGATGCTAAATCTGCTGCAACTTCAGCAGCTGCTGCAGCTGCCAAGAAAGGCAAGAAAAAAGCTGACGAGCCAAAGGCTGAAGCCACTGCTGCTGCAGAGAAATCAACTTTCGGTGACATCGATGCTTTGGCTGAGCTGAAGGAGAAGATGGAAGGCGGAAAGAAATAGGACGCAAGTCCCGATAGCTTTCGGGATGAGACTTGAGATATTAGCTCATTCTTAAATAATAGAAAAGTGTCTGCCGAAAGGTGGGCACTTTTTTTTATACTATTCAATCAAATTCCTAAGCCACATTAGCCAAAATATTGTTGTCAAATTCTAAAGAAATTGAACTAAGAATAAAATTGAATATTGAAAGTTATTTTTTAAAATTGAACTATGAAACAATTCCCACTTTACTTATTCCTATTGATTTTGTTTTGTTCCTGCGCTGAGCGTGGAATAAAGGAACAGGAAATTCCTACCTCTTATTCGTTTGAGATTATCGACTCGCTGGATTTGAAGATTTTGGGCGATCCCCTAATTACGGATGTCAGCCCAAACGCAGACCGGTTTGCCTTCTATGATTTTGCAGGAAGCGAATTTATCATCACTGACGGCTCAGGAACCATTCTGAACCGGTTTTCAAAAAAAGAAGACACACCTGACTCCTATGGATTCCTGATGGAATTTCCAGGTTTCTTAAATGAAAATCAGATTGCTCTTGTAGGAATGAGAGGGATTTTTATATATGATTTGGAAGGCAATATGATTAAAAAACTTTCGCATCCTGAGACTTTGGGTGGAGCGGGTTTCATGAGTTTTTCTGGGAAAGGAATCGAAACTGTAACTCTTAATGGTAAGCAGTATTTGCTAAGTAAATCTGTCCGGACTCGGGAGACGTTCCCCGGAGAACAAAAATTTTACAATAGCTTCAGGGCATTGGAACTTATCGATATTGAGGAAGAGAAATTCATTGAAATTGTACCCTTTGAGCAAGGAAGTCAGTTTTTGGATGGAAACGGCTATTTTGAAAGTGATTATGCTCCGGCATTAGAGGCCGCAGAAGGTAAACTATACATCGCCTTGGGTGGGGAGCAGCGGCTGAATGTATATGACCTGAGTCCTGAGGCAGCAAAGTTGGATACGGTGGTCATGCTCGATTTGCCCGGCTTTGGCAAACTGCCTGTAACGCCAAGGGCTGAATTTGCGGAAGGTACCGTTATTATAAAAGGTGGCACTCCTGCTATCCGAAACATTCATATCGTAGATGGGAAAATCTTGATGCAATATTATGGAGGAATTCCCGAGGAAAAAATGAAGGAATTAGAAGCGCTTTATAGTTCAGGAAGTGAAGAGGAAGCTGAACTGCTCTATGAAAAAATTGAAAGTGAAGTCAATCAGGGGATTTTGATATTGGATCAAAAGACTTTGGAAGTAATTGGAAACCTTGATTTTCCCGAAGGAGTTAATGTTAGCGGTTTTGCCTCAGGTGGTGGATTTCTATGGATGGAAAAAGCTCCAAATAAGGAAGAGGAAGAAGATTTTTTAAGGATTTACAAAGTACAATTGGAAAAAAAATAATAAACCATTTTACGTACTCCTTCCAAACCTTACATGAAGGGTTTTAAAAAAAAACGCTAGAGAATAAAAAAGCATCCCCAAAATAGGATGCTTTTTTTGAGGTCGAGAGCGGATTCGAACCGCTGTACAAGGTTTTGCAGACCTCTGCCTAGCCACTCGGCCAAGACGCCATTTTTTTAAGACCACAAATGTAGGAAAAATTTAATCACTCCTTGTCCTGAGGCTATTTTCTTTCCCTTACCATCTCTATCGTAACGGCAGCAACGTCGCCACCAATAGGAGGGTTTAATTTGGACACTGAAACGCAGGCAGAACTTACTAAAGAGCAGCTGGATAAAATTCTTTCAAGAATTGACGCAGCCACAGTCTCTAAAAGTTTTCTTGGTTGGGCCATTTCTTCGGCGATTATGGCGTTGAGCAAAACATAGTCAACAGTGTCGCTCAGGTTATCGCTACCTGCCGATTTGGTCAAATCAGCACTCACAGACAGGTCTACTAAATAGTCGCTTCCAATTGTAGTTTCTTCTGACAAACAACCGTGGTAGGCGTACAACCTAACTTGGTCTAATCTAATGGTTCCCATCGGTATTAATTTTGATTCAAATATAGATTATTATCTATGGTTTTTGTGTTTTAGTTACATTTGCTATTCAATTTCAGATGATGTCAGAAGCCCGTGCAACTAAAAATTTTATCACTCAAATTATCGAAGACGATGTGTTAGCAGGCCTTCCTGTTTCTTCTCTTCGTTTTCGTTTTCCCCCAGAGCCCAATGGGTTTTTGCACATAGGACACACAAAAGCTTTGGGAATTAGTTTTGGTCTTGGCGAGGCATACGGAGCCCATGTTAATTTGAGATTTGACGACACCAATCCAGCTAAGGAAGAACAAAAGTATGTCGACGCCATTAAAGAGGATATTCTATGGCTTGGATACCAGTGGGATAAGGAATGTTATACTTCGGACTATTTCGAACAGCTTTATCAATGGGCTGTTGTTTTGATCAAGGACGGTAGAGCTTACGTTGACTCTCAAAGCAGCGAAGCCATAGCGTCACAAAAGGGTACCCCTACCGAGCCCGGGTCAGCTAGCCCTTACAGAGACAGATCCGTTGAAGAAAATTTATTACTTTTTAAGGAAATGAAGGATGGTCAACATGATTCAGGCAGTCATGTTCTGCGGGCAAAAATTGACATGGCTAGCCCCAATATGTTAATGCGAGATCCTATTCTTTACCGCATATTAAAACAATCTCATCACAGGACAGGTCAAGATTGGTGTATTTATCCGATGTATGATTGGGCACACGGCCAGAGCGATTACCTTGAAAACATATCCCACTCATTGTGCTCCCTAGAGTTCAAGCCCCATAGAGATTTGTATGAGTGGTGTTTAGAACAAATAGCAATGGACGGCACATTGTTGCCTAAGCAAAGAGAATTTGCCCGACTGAATCTTTCTTATACGGTTATGAGCAAAAGAAAACTGTTGAGACTTGTGGAAGACGGGGTCGTTAGTGGTTGGGACGACCCCCGCATGCCAACGATTTCTGGACTGAGAAGGCGCGGCTATACCCCAAATGCTTTGAGAAACTTTGTCGAAACTGTTGGGGTGGCCAAGAGGGACAATGTCATTGATGTAGCTCTTTTGGAATTTTGTGTTCGTGAAGATTTGAATTTATTAGCCCCAAGGGCTATGGCCGTTTTAGATCCCATCAAACTGATCCTATCGAACTACTACGCACCTGAAACAGAAATGTTGTCGGGAGAAATAAACCCTGAGGATCCATTGTCAGGGGAAAGAAGGATTCCTTTTTCAAAGACTCTTCTCATAGAAAAGGAGGATTTCAAGGAAGTAGGAGAATCTAAGTTTTTTAGGTTGTCTTTAGGGCAAGAAGTTAGGCTTAAAAGCGCTTACATTATTAAGGCTGAGAGTGTGGTTAAAGATTCTAATGGCGCTATAAAGGAAGTCCATTGCAGTTACGACCCAGAAAGTTTGAGTGGTAGCGGCACTGAAGCCAGTTTGCGAAAAGTTAAGGGTACCCTCCACTGGGTTTCCGAACCTCACGCGCTCAAGGCTGAAGTCAGGGTTTAT
>NZ_CDSBKL010000111.1:0-11196 GCF_977115555.1 Aquiflexum sp. | reverse complement strand
CCCTGATAGCCATCGACCTCTAAAAACGCGGATTTCCTGTAAGCCATATTGGCTGCACTGCACATGATGGGAGATTTGAGGTAAAACCCCGCTTGCGTCACCAATAAAATACTGGCCCATTCAATCTGTTGGAAATTCTGAAAAAAACCATTGCTCCCCTTCGTCAAAACCGGACCGCCTACCATCTTGGTCCTATCATCAGCAAAAGGCTTAAGCATCACCTCCACCCAGTCTTTCGGCAAATAGCAGTCTGCATCAGTTGTCATTATAATGGTTCCAAATGCATTATCTATTCCGGTTTTTAAGGCAGCTTTCTTTCCTTTCCCCTCACTGTCCGCCAAAACGAAATCTAAGTGCTCTTCCTCATGAGAATGTATGAGTGCTTCAAGTACCTTTTTTCCACCATCATCACTGTGGTCATTGATCCATACAACTTGAAGAGGTCTATGGTAAAGACCAATGATTTGATCGAAAAGAACAGGAATATTGGGTTCTTCATTCCGGTAAGGAACTAGAATAGTAACTAGCTCAGACTCTCCGTTTTTTGGGAATTCAATGGGTTTTTGACTCCAGGTTTTGTCCATCAAAACCAACAAAAGCCCATAAACTATCCCAAACAAAAGGTAAAATGTTAGCATGAATTGCTTTAACTTGCGGTAATGAGTAAAGAAGACAAAAAAGTCGCAAAGGAAAAAATAATTCTTGGGATTGATCCAGGTACCAATGTGATGGGTTATGGATTGTTGCTTGTGGAAGGCAATAAATACAGTGTGCTGCAATTTGGTGTAATCCATCTCAAAAAGTATGTGGGACATGAACTGAAGCTGAAAAAAATCTTCGAAAGGGTGACAGGTATTATCGATGAGTTTCATCCTGATACGGTGGCACTGGAAGCTCCTTTTTATGGTGAAAACGTCCAATCCATGCTCAAGCTAGGACGCGCGCAGGGCGTCGCAATGGCAGCTGCTTTGGCAAGGGACATTCCCATTACCGAATATTCCCCAAAAAAAGTCAAGCAGTCCGTCACCGGAAACGGAAATGCTTCCAAAATCCAAGTCGCCGAAATGCTCAAAACACTGCTCAAAATAGAAGAAATCCCAAAGCTTCTAGATGCCACGGATGCCTTGGCTGTAGCACTCTGCCATCATTTCCATGATGGAAGATTGCAGACAAGGGGCAGGACTGCAGGTTGGAAGTCATTCTTGGAAGAAAACCCCAACAGGGTAAAAAGCCCCAAATAAAAACAGGCCCTCCGTTTTTGCAAGAAAATTGAAATTCAATAAATTAGGTTCTTCTGAGATTAACTTGAGTCCATAACTTCCATTAGAAAACCAAACAATTTAAAAGTGGATACAATTATCAATACCCTTCAAAAATTTTCGAACATTCCCCAAGAATCATTGGAGAGGTTTGTCGAAAAACTTGAAGAAAAAACCATCCCGAAAGGTGAAGCTTTAGTGAGGGAAGGAGAGGTATGCGACAGGCTTTCATTCATAAAGAAAGGTTTTGTTAGAAGCTTTTATTTCAAGGATAAAAAAGACATCACCATCAGCTTCAGCAGACAGGAAGAGTTCATCGCCTCTATGGCAAGTTTCATTTCCCAAAAACCTTCCTATGAAACCATAGAGGCGCTTGAACCTTGTGAACTTTACCAGATCAGTCATCAAGACCTCTTGGAATTATTTGAAAAAGACAGCCATTTGGAGCATTTGTATCGGTTGATTTTGGAGCAATATTATGTGGCTTTGGAAGAACACCTTATTTTTTCAAAATTCAAAACCGCCAAAGAGCGCTACCTTGAACTGATCGAAACCAAACCATATATCATTCAGAAAGCATCTGTGGGACAAGTAGCTTCCTACCTAGATATGAGTTTGGAGACTTTGAGCAGGATTCGTGGAAACATCTGATTTATTGATTTTTATCAATAGACTTTCCGCTGATAAAACTGTAATTTTGATTCTGTAATTGTCAGAAAACAGGCCTCCTATCTTCCACGAAACCGGAGGTCCAACTCAGCCAACCCTAACCCATTTACCCATGAAAATCCCGCGCCGAATCCTCCCTATCCTAGGTCTCTTTTATTCGATCTTTCTGATTTCATCCTGCAGTAGCAGTACGACCGAGCAAACCTTTGATTCCTCCAAATTAAGAAAGGCCACACAAGAAGAAATCGAGAAAGTCATCGAGCAGTTTGTGCTCGCAGAAGACAGTTCGGTAATCGAGATTCCGGCAGGATTTTTTGCCTTAAAAACCCAACTTATCCTAGACAATAAAAACCACATCACCATCAAAGGAGCAGGCCTGACCGAAACAGTACTGTCCTTCCGCGATCTCAAAGCAGGAGGAGAAGGTGTAAAATTGGTAGGAAACAACATCACCATCCAAGACCTCAGCGTGGAGGATGCGCCGGGAGATGGGATCAAATCCCAGCACTGTGATGGCATTACTTTCCGGAAAGTCAATGTCACCTGGACCAATGGAGACAAATCCAAAAACGGCACCTATGCCATTTACCCTGTACAATGTAAAAACGTCCTGATCGACGAATGCATTGCTTCTCATTCCAAAGATGCCGGAATTTATGTAGGGCAATCCGAGAACATTATTGTCCGAAATTCCCTTGCCTTCGGTAATGTGGCAGGAATAGAAATCGAAAACTCCGACAATGCGGAAGTTTTTGACAATACAGTCAGAGACAATTCAGGAGGCATTTTGGTATTCAACCTTCCGGGTCTTCCAAAGTCAGATGGCCGGGGAACGAAAATCTATAACAACGAAGTCACACACAATAATCATAAAAACTTCGCTACTGCGCTAAGCGAAGACCCCAACGGAAATACTGTCACGATGATTCCTCCAGGTTCGGGAATCGTCATGTTGGCCGCAAAAGATGTAGAAATCTATGGCAATAACATCCATGAAAACAAAACTGTCGGCATCGCCATCGCCAATTATCATGTCACAGGATTTCCTATGGATGCTCCCAATTGGTCTCCATTTAGCTCCAATATTTTCGTCCATGACAATGACTATAAGAGGACCTTGGCTTTGCCGGATTTCTCCAAAGAGTTTGGTAAATTGATATCGGTGTACAATGCCACAGGCTTCGCCAGAACGCAAGACATCATCTATGACGGATTTTGGGATAAAGATATTTCAGACAACATCAATACCAATCCCATGAAAATATGCATCCAGGAAAATGAGATGGAAAAGTTGCATTTCACGCTTTTTGACCTTTGGGAAGGGGAGGAAAACATCAAGTCCTCCAAAGATTATGCACCCTTCAATTGTAAGTCAGAAATCAAAACCGATGTAAGTGCCATTGCAAAATTATAAATGTATGAAAATGTCTAATTGGTGGAGGTTGATTGCAATCGGCTTGATTTCGGTGTTTCTTTTTTCCTGTGAAAAAAAACAAACAGAAAGCACCCAAACCGAACCCATCTACTCTGAAGCTGAGGCTCCCGAGATCGAAACCTCAAAGATAGATTTTGGCCAACTCCCTTTCAAAAACCTTTCAGAATATGGTTTTTTCAAAGGTAAACTGAGATCCCTTGAACCGGATAATGGGGTATTGCTTTACCAACCTGCTTCTTCCCTGTTTACCGATTACGCACACAAGTCAAGGTTTATCTGGATGCCGGAAGGTACTGCTGCTAGCATCAGGGAAGATGACGAAGGCAGCATGAATTTCCCTGACAATACGGTCATCATCAAAAATTTCTACTATCCTGCCGATTTCAGAAAACCTGATGCGGAAAAAAGAATCATAGAAACACGCCTTATGGTCAAACGCAGCGGGGTTTGGGAAGCTTTCCCCTACGTTTGGAAAGATGACCAAAGCGATGCAGAATACAAAGTCGTCGGAGCTGAAAGAGAAGTCAAATGGATAGACCTTGCGGGAAAAGAGCAGGTCATCAATTACATCGTTCCCAACAAAAACCAATGCAAAAGCTGCCACAATGAAAAGGAGCAACTTGTCCCCATCGGTGTCAAAGCCAAGCACCTCAACCATGAAATCAAATTTGCGGAAGGGAATAAAAACCAACTTATAAAATGGATGGAAACGGGTTATCTGACTGATTTGAAAGATTTGGATGCTTATTCTTCCATGATTGATTATAACCAAACTTCCCACTCGATAGAACTCCGCGCAAAAGCTTATCTCGACATCAACTGCGGACATTGCCACCGGGCAGATGGCCCTGCAAGCACTTCAGGTTTGTTTTTGACTTATGAGGAAACAGATCCATTGAAACTTGGTATCAACAAAACCCCTGTTGCAGCAGGCTTCGGTGCGGGTACTTTCAAATACGACATCGTACCCGGACAGGCAGACCAATCCATCCTGACTTACCGCATGTCCACCAATCAGGTGGGTGCCGCCATGCCCGAAATCGGCAGGGTCACTGTTCATCAGGAAGGTTTGGAATTGATCAAGGATTGGATTAATGGGATGAAATAAATTGGAACAAAAAATAAAAAGTTTTTCAAAAATAACAAATTTGTTATTATTTTTACTACCCTAACCAATGTCAATGAAGATAAATAAGAAGCGCCGAGAACTTGAAAAAGACCTTCTTTTTTATCTGAGGTATTACAAAAAAATTTCCCCTGACTCTAGAAAAAACTTCGATAAGATTATTGAAGATTTGATTGAATTATTGAAAGAAACATGATTTCCAAAAAAAACACAACATGACTTTATCTGTAAAAGAAAAATTGAAGGACCTCAAAATGAGGTTTCGAACCGCTTCCAAAAGCGAACTTGCTGAAATTGACAAAGAAATGGAAAATTTAGCTTTGGAAAATCCTGAAGCATTTTCAAATGCGTTGTTGGAATCAGCAAAAGAGACAGTTAATCAAGCGGAAGAACTCCGAATTAAAGAAAAATTGGAAACCATCCTTCCAATTGTCTCTGTCTCCTATTTAGCTAAAACGTATTTCGGAAAATCACCACAGTGGTTTTACCAAAGACTAAACGGCAATATTGTTAACGGGAAAGAGGCTAGATTTTCCGGACAAGAACTCAATATAATTTCAAAAGCATTAAATGATATTGGAGATAAACTCAAAGAATCTTCACTCCATATTGCTTAAAAAATGTAACTTTTATTTTATTTGAATAATGATTTTAAAATAAGAAAAATAGAATCAACATTTTAGTTTTTGAGATTTCCCTTTTATTTATCCAAAAATCAAAAAGCCGAATCTATTGATCCGGCTTTTCGATTTTTAATCCTTATACACCCCACTCGGCCATTTGTCATTGGCTACATTGATATCTGTGATTACTTTATCAGGATCAATTTCGACACCAATCACTTTTTTATCTACTTTGAGCAGGTGCGTCCATTGGTTGCCTTTGAACCAAATTTCTACAGGAAGCATCCTCCTCTCCTTTTGACCGTCATCGTAGGTGATTTCCAAAAGCACAGGCATCGGCATTTCTCCTAAATTGGACAAAGACACCAGATAATTGGCGCCATATGGCTGCACGCTGTTGATGGCAAGGTCTATATTGGCATTGCTGTAAAACCACCCTTTCCAAAACCAGTCCAGGTTTTCACCTGATACATTTTCCATGTGGTTGAAGAAGTCTGTAGGCTGGGGATGCTTGTAAGCCCATGTCTTGATATAAGACCTGAAGGCATTGTCAAACCGCTCCGCACCGAGGATATATTCCCTAAGCATGATCAGACCCAAAGCAGGTTTCATATAAGCGACCATTCCGAGGTTATTCGATTGGGTCCTGTCAGCATGCGTGGCGATCGGTTCGCGGTCTTTGTTGGTCAGCCAACCAAGGTACCTTCTGGTTTGGATCAGAGAGTTGGTATATTCTCCGTTGTTAAATTCCAAATAACTGTAATAATTGATGAAAGTATTGAACCCCTCATCCATCCAGGCATGTCTTCTTTCATTGGTGCCGACTACCATCGGAAACCAGTTGTGTCCAAACTCATGGTCAGTCACGCCCCAAAGACTTGCCCCTTTGGATCTCCAGCTACAGAAGTTGACTCCGGGATATTCCATTCCGTTGATTTCTGCAGCCACATTGACGGCTACGGGATAGGGATATTCATACCACTTTTTGGAATAATGCTCAATAGAAGCTTTGCCATATTCGGTAGACCTACCCCAGGCTTCCTGCCCGTCACTTTCCTTTGGATAGACAGACTGCGCCATAGCTTCCTTTCCACTTGGCAAATTGATCCTTGCGGCATCCCATATAAATGCTTTGGAGCTAGAAAATGCCACATCTCTTGCGTTGTTGATTTTGAAATGCCAAGTCATGGTTCCTTCCTGTTTTGGGCGGTGATTGGCATAATCTGTCACTTCCTCAGGACTGATCAAGTAAACTCTTTCATCACTTTCAGCAGCTTTCTTCATTCTGTTTTGCTGCTCTTTGGTAAGCACTTGGGTAGGATTGAGCAATTCACCTGAAGCTACTACTATGTGGTCAAAAGGTACAGTGACCTTGTATTCAAAATCCCCATATCCCAAATAAAACTCGCCGGCACCAAGGTATGGGTCAGTATTCCAACCTGTCACATCATCGAAAACAGCGACTTTGGGATACCACTGCGCCATGGCGTAGATCGTACCGTCTTTGACCTTGAGGCGGCCCATGCGGTCCATTCCTTTTTCAGGTATTTTGTATTCGAAGTCCATGGATATGGTTGCCTTGCCACCATTGGCAGGAATGGGCTCTGCAAAAAATACCTGCATCCTCGTGTCGCTGATCAGGTGTTTCTCCGAAACAGGTCTGTTTTTTCCGACGACTTGGGCTTTGAGGTTTTCGATTTTATAGCCGCCATCCACATCACCATTGTAGCGGTTGCCTTGTACAGGAGTGGTCAGTTGTCCTCTAGAGTCTGCCGTAAACCTGTTTTGCTCTAAGTATAGCCAAACAAAATCCAGGTTCTCAGGACTGTTGTTTTTGTAGGTGATGGTGATTTTTCCTTTCAGGATATGGTTGGTTTCGTCCAAAGCCACGTCTATCAGATAATCGGCACCGTTTTGCCAGTACATCGGACCGGGTTTGCCGGAGGCAGTCCGATAGGCTGTGCCTTGTCTATACCCAAATTCGGTGAAGGCCCCATCTCTGTTGTCTTTGACACCTTGGGCATGAATGTCCTGTCCAAAAACCAATGCGAAGAACAAAACAAAAATTTTTACGACTCTGATACTTTTCATTTATTTCAACTATTTAAAATTTCGGCTAAAATACAGAATAGGATGAGAAGAAAAAATTCATTTTGGACCTTCCAAATTCAAAAAAACCAAACAATCTGCCAAATAAGATAATTTGGAAATCGAAATAAATCCTAGGTACTTTGCCTCTTCAAAAACCACAGCTATTCATGCGGATTAGATTTACGATTTTAGGTTTGTTGCTTTCAGTCACTTATGCCAAAGCTTTTCAGGACACCACTACGGTGGATTTGGGCGAAGTGACCATCATGGAAAACAGGATGGAAATCCCATTCAGTAAAGTTTCCAGAAACATCACTGTCATCAACAGAAAAGCCATAGAGACCACTCCTGCGAGAAGTTTACAAGAGGTACTTTCTTTTACACCTGGAGTCGACGTGAGGCAGCGGGGAGTCAGTGGCGTGCAGGCAGATATCGGGATCCGGGGAGGGAATTTTGAGCAGACCCTGATGCTGATCAACGGCATCAAACTCACCGATCCGCAGACAGGTCACCACATGGTCAATATTCCTGTTCCCCTTCAAGCCATCCAAAGAGTAGAAGTGCTGAAAGGGCCCGGCTCGAGGATTTTTGGACAAAATGCTTTTGCAGGTGCAGTCAATGTCATCACGACATTGTCAGATAAAAAAAGCCTGAATATCCAGGGCTTTGGTGGGGATTTTGGAATGCGTGGGGGAAGTATCGTTTCTTCTCTTCCTGTCGGAAAATACCGACAAACCATCTCCGCTTCCCATGATGCTTCAGACGGACATTGGTACAATTCAGATTTTAAAGTGACTAACCTCTTTTATGAATCAGGATTTGACATTAATGACCGAAATGAAATCCGCGCCATGGCCGGATACTCAGACAGAGATTTTGGGGCAAATGGCTTTTATACCAATTCTTTTCCCGATCAATGGGAAAGTGTTCAGACTTTCCTTGCTGCCCTGAGCCATACTTACAGATTTGACAAACTATATTTTCAGACAAGGGGATATTGGAGAAGAAATGATGATGAGTTTAGATTAAAGAGAAATGAACCTGCTTTCTATACCAACCTCCACACTTCGGATGTTTTGGCTTTGGAACTGAATGGCACCTATACTTCCAAAATCGGAACCACAGGATTTGGGATTGAAGGCAGGGAAGAGAAAATCGAAAGCACCAACCTTGGCAACAGAAGCCGGACTTTTGCGGGGATCTTTGCAGAACACAGAATTGAATTCGCCGATAAGTTTGACTTCCGGGCGGGACTTTATTCCAATTACTACAACGAATACAAATGGAAGCATTTTCCTGGAGCGGAAATCGGCTATCAGGTCAATGCCTATTCCAGGCTTTATTCCAATTATGGGGTAAGTTTCCGAATCCCCTCTTTCACCGAATTGTATTATGAGGATCCTAGCAACCAAAGCAATCCAAACTTATTGCCGGAGGAAGCAGAGAACTTTGAAATCGGATGGAAATACAACAAAAGCAGGTTGCGGACCGAGTTGGTGTTTTTTCACAGATATACCGAAAACCTCATCGACTGGAACAGGGAACCTAGCGAAACCCAACCCAATCCCAATAAATGGACCCCGCAAAATATCTCCCAAGTGAGGTTCAACGGCATCGAGACATCCATCCAATACCTTGCTAATGTGGGTGGAGAAAATGCCAAAATAAAAGAACTGATTCTCAGCTACAATTATATCAATGCCGACCTGAACCAAGAAGCCGGTGTCGAATCGCGTTATTCCCTGAATTCGCTTAGACATCAAGTGATCGGAGGTATTCAGGCAGAATTTGTGAAGCGTGCCGAACTCACCATCAAAGGAAGGTATATCGAAAGGATGGCTTTAGAACCATATTTCCTATTGGATGCGAGATTGGATTACAACAGACTGAAGAAATTCGGGGTTTTTCTGGAAGCTTCCAACATCACCGATGCCGATTATGTGGAAGCGGGATTTGTGCAGATGCCGGGAAGATGGTTTAAGGCAGGATTTATGATTAATCTGGATTAAAAAAATTAGGTATTCAAAATCAGGACTTTACTTAAGTAATTCAAAAAATTAAGGGCATTTTTTGCCAACATATAATTTAAAGTTTACATTTGCACTCCGTTCTGAAAGAGAGTGGATTTGATAATGGGAGTTTAGCTCAGCTGGTTCAGAGCATCTGCCTTACAAGCAGAGGGTCGGGGGTTCGAATCCCTCAACTCCCACATAGCCTCAAGAGAGGCTTTTTTTATGCCCTGCAGTTTTTATATCCTCTATTCAAAAAACCTTGACAAATATTACGTCGGACATACATGCGATGTAATGGATGAAAGATTGCGAAAACACAACTCCATTCATAAAGGATTTACAGGCAATTCTCCGGATTGGATCTTGGTATACAAGGAAGAGTTTGAGGATAAAAAATCAGCTTATGCCAGAGAACGACAAATAAAATCAATGAAGAGCAGAAAAAAAATCATCGAATTGATCAATCAAAAATAGCTCAGCTGGTTCAGAGCATTCCGATTTATAATCGGAAGGGTCGGGGGTTCGAATCCCTCAACTCCCACATAGCCTCAAGAGAGGCTTTTTTTATGCCCTGCAGTTTTTATATCCTCTATTCAAAAAACCTTGACAAATATTACGTCGGACATACATGCGATGTAATGGATGAAAGATTGCGAAAACACAACTCCATTCATAAAGGATTTACAGGCAATTCTCCGGATTGGATCTTGGTATACAAGGAAGAGTTTGAGGATAAAAAATCAGCTTATGCCAGAGAACGACAAATAAAATCAATGAAGAGCAGAAAAAAAATCATCGAATTGATCAATCAAAAATAGCTCAGCTGGTTCAGAGCATTCCGATTTATAATCGGAAGGGTCGGGGGTTCGAATCCCTCAACTCCCACATAGCCTCAAAAGAGGCTTTTTTTATGCTTTTTTTTAATCAGTTTATTTTGGGGCCTTTCCAAACTTACAGGAAGATTAAAAGAACAAAAATACATATACTGACTTCTTCTATTTAATGACAATTAAAACCAAGAAAGCCTTTTTGGCGTCCTTTCTCTTTCCCTAGTTATTTTATCCTTTAAAAATAATCCTTAAGTTTCAAAAAAATCCTAAAATGAAATATTTGGCAACCTTACTTTTTGTCTTATGGAGCCTAAATATCCATGCCCAAGTCGAAATCGTGGCTGAAACAAACACAGAAAAGAATGTTGCTTTGATGGCGATTAACAAAGATGTAATCCCCTATACAATTAGGCTCGAATTTGACAAACTTGGAAACCTTGAATCTCCGGACGGAAACGTTATTTATGCTGTGGCAAATCCCGGCAAAACAAACTTGGTCAAGTTAAAGTCTCCATATTTAAATGGAAGTACTTCGTTCAATTACAACAGCAAAATCTTCAAAGGAAGTTATCTACCAAATGAGGTACCTAGTTACCATTATCTGATTCCGGTAGAAGAGGGGAAAAAAGTCAGCTTTATGCCATTTACAGGTAAAAAATCTAGCAATTATGAAGTTGGTATTTCAAAGGTCTATGAGGGAGTTGAATTTTATTTTGAAAAGGCTTCTGCTATTTGCGCTCCAAGAAAGGGGATTATCACAGAAATAAAGATGGATTCGGAAAAAATTTTGGAAGATCCTGACAATCCTAACCTAGAAAGCTTTATCGAAATATACCATCAAGATGGTACTTTCAGTCGATTGTCAGGACTAATGGAAAGTACCGGAAAAATTCAGGTTGGACAGGTTGTTTTCCCCGGCCAAGCATTGGCAGAATCCTTGCCGATGCCAAATGGTCAAGGCTTTCACCTAAAAATGACCCAAAGCGGATGGTACATGGAGTTCGGTTATTTGGTTTGGATAAGTTTTCCTGTCATCCTAACTAATGGTCAAAAGAAAATCCCCAGCAATTCTACTGTAACTAACTTTACTACCTCCCATCCCGAAGAATTGGTGACACTTGAGATGGACAAAAAAGAAGTAAAAAATCACT
>NZ_CDSBKL010000110.1:0-11212 GCF_977115555.1 Aquiflexum sp. | reverse complement strand
AAAATGGTTCAGGTAGGTACCCAAAGAAGAAGCACACCACATCTTTGGGACGCCAAAAAACAGATTTTGGACAGTGGCATGTTGGGTAAAATTTCACATGCCGAAGTCTGCTGCTATTACCATATGAGGGCCAATGGCAATCCACCTGTAGAACCTGTTCCTGCATTTTTTGATTATGAAATGTGGACAGGCCCTGCCCCACTCCGACCCTATGATGGATTGCCGCATACCAGATGGTGGAGGACTTTTATGGAATATGGCAACGGTATTCCCGGCGATATGTGTGTCCACATGCTGGATACAGTAAGATGGCTTTTAGGCCTTGGTTGGCCTAACAAAATTACCGCTACCGGGGGAATATATGTCCAAAAAGAAGGAAAATCCAATATTGCCGACACACAGACAGCCATCTATGAATTTGATGAAATCAATGTCGTATGGCAGCACCGTACTTGGGGCAATCCGGTAGACCCTGAATATCCATGGGCTTTTAAGATTTTTGGTGAAAAAGGCACTTTGGCAGGAAGCACTATGAAAGCCGAGTTTATCCCTTTTGGCAAAGGTGAAAAAATACTTTTCGATGTTTTGTATGAAAAAGAACAATACCCTGAAGATTTGACAGAAAACAGAATCGAACTCAACGCGGCTCCTGCTACAAGACGACAGATGCAAAACCTTTTGAGTTCCATGAAATCCGGAGAACTTCCTGTAGCCGATATCGAGCAAGGACACATCTCGACTGCAAGTTGTATCCTTGCAAATATGTCTATGGAGTTGGGAAGGCCGCTTGTCTATGATCCAAAAAAGAGAATTGTGGTCGGTGATGCTGAAGCCACCCAAAAACTCAGAAGGCCGTACAGAGGACCTTGGGTCCACCCAGAACCTGACAATGTTTAATACTCTATCCCCGGAAATTCTCCGGGGATTTTTTGTTTTAATGTAGCGTCTTCGATTCCAAATCCGTATTGATGGTATACAAACAATACCAACTATGAAGACTACCAGCGTTAAAACCAAAATCTTTGGGATGTTGAAATTATTTTCGATTTTCCTATTCGCGGCATTTCTAACAACAGGCTGTTTTGATAAGCTAGACGACACTCCCCAACCTCCGGCAGCATTTGTTGCTATTTATCACGGATCTCCTGACGGCCCGGATTTGGATATCTATGCAGAATCCACAAAAATCAACAACCAACCTCTCCTATTTGGTCAGACTTTCCCTTATAGCGGTTTTTTCGCTGGGGAAAGGAGACTCCGTTTCAATCCTTTCAATGCACAGAATACACTTTTGGAGAAAAATGTTACCCTTGTGCAAGATAAAATCTACACTGTTTTTTTGGTGAACAAAGCAGCAGATTTGGATGCCATCCAAGTGGAGGACATCTGGGAAGAACCTGACGGGTTAAAATCTCAAGTGAGACTGGTTCACTTATCTCCTGATTCGGGTGATCTTGAAGTAAGCATTGCAGAGCAAACTCCTTTTGGTGCTACCACTTCCTATCTCTCGGTTACCGATTTTCTTGAACTTGAAAAAGGAAAAGTTAAAGTTATCGTCAAATCCAAATCTACAGGGGAAGTGCTCGTTACCGTTGATGAGGTTGAATTGTTGGGAAACAGGGTGTATTCTCTAATTGTAAGGGGATTTGCAGACCCGGTCAATGGCAATAACCCCATCAGCGTACAGCTGTTGACCAACTATATCAAATTCTAAAAATTTGTTTTTTTTGTGGAAAACCCGAGAGCATTGCTTTCGGGATTTTTTTACCCAAAAAGATCTGAACTCAAATACCTATCTCCCCTATCACAGGTTATACAGACAATCACGCCCGACTCCAATTCGGATGAAAGTTGGATTGCGGCATGTAATGCTCCCCCACTGCTCATACCTGCCAATATACCTTCTTCTTTTGCCATTCTCCTAGTCATCATGGTTGCAGCATCCTGACTGACGTCGACCACCCGATCTACACGGCTTGCATCAAAGATCCTTGGTAAAAACTCCGGCGTCCACCTTCTGATACCAGGGATTTGAGATCCGTCGGTCGGTTGAGTTCCTACAATCTGAATAGAAGGATTTTGTTCTTTTAGGTATTTAGAAACGCCCATGATTGTACCTGTAGTCCCCATAGCGGACACAAAATGGGTGACTTTCCCATGGGTATCTTTCCAAATCTCTGGACCTGTACTGTGGTAGTGAGCCATGTAATTATCAGAATTTGAAAATTGATCCAACATAAAATATCCCCCATCCTTAACCATTTTTTCGGCAAACTCCCTAGAATATTCAATGGTTTTTTTGGCAGGAGTCAGAACTACCTTCGCACCATATGCTTCCATGGACAACACCCTTTCTCTGGTCGAATTATCAGGCATGACCAAGGTCATTTCAAGGCCAAGGATATTTGCGACCATGGCCAAGGCGATTCCTGTATTGCCGGAAGTGGCTTCCACAAGTCGGTCTCCGGGTTTGATATCTCCCCTTTCCAGCGCGCATTTGATCATGTTATAAGCCGCTCTGTCTTTGACACTTCCTCCGGGATTCTGTCCTTCAAGCTTACAAAAAATCTTAACATTTGGATTGGTGGGAATCTTGACAACTTCCACCAAAGGCGTATTTCCGATCAGATCAGTTAATTTCATCCGCTGCTTTTTATGATATAAGTATCGGTTTGGTCTAAGTCAGGATTGTACATTTTTGCCTGATAATAGATCTTGCTGTTTTGGGGAACACTTTTGGTAATCCAAACATTTCCTCCGATGGTGGAATTCTTCCCGATCACTGTATTCCCACCCAAAATGGTCGCTCCGGCATATATCACTACGTCATCTTCAATGGTGGGATGTCTCTTTTTGTCCGCATCTTCTTTGTCTACGCTCAATGCACCCAAGGTTACTCCCTGATAGATTTTGACACAATTACCGATGACAGTAGTCTCTCCTATCACGATACCGGTACCGTGGTCAATACAAAAGCGTTCCCCGATTTTGGCACCGGGATGAATGTCTACTCCTGTTTTGCTGTGGGAATATTCCGTAATCATCCTTGGAATCAGGGTCACACCATAGGAATAAAGCAAATGGGCGATTCTATATGCCGCTACTGCATAGAATCCAGGATAACATCTGATGATTTCTGTTACTGATTTGGCTGCAGGATCTCCGTCATATAAAGCCTGCACATCCTGGAGCAACAAGTCATATACCCTTTCCAAATTATCAAAAAAGCCATTCGCAATCTCTATACCGTCTCCTTGGTACAAATGTTTGTTTCTGAGCAATACTTGGGAAAGCTTATGACGTAATTCCTCGATTTTCTCAGCAACCTGTTCCTCTTCTCTTAATATTTCGGAAGCAAAATCAGGAAACATCAAACCCAAAACATTTTCGAAAAAAGTATGTATCAACTTAGGGGAAGGACATTGAGGGCAATCCTGATGTGATTTGCTGAGTTTTTTGATTAAGGAATTCATTTTTATTTATTTGGGTGATTAAAGAAAAAACCCAACCCTAAGTACAAAAGGTTGATTGTAAGGAGACCTCAAAGGGTCATACAGGAAATTATATAGAAATGTAAAATTCGCACCACCTCTGCTTCCAAACGGTGTAAAATATCCTCCACCAAGAAAAAAACCCGGAACCCAATCTCTTTCAAACCTATCAAAACGGGGATTGTAAAGATCCAAATTCAGATTCTCAAATTCTGAATGCAAAAAGAAATTTTGGAAGATGTTGTTCCTTAAAAACACTCTTCCACCATATATCGTATTGTCTCCTCCCGGAAATCTTGAGTCGTTGAAATATTGAAACGTTCCTCCAACACCTCCTGAGAGGGTATTGGTAAGCATCACTCCTGCCAGCGGTGAAATATCCACAAAAGTGATCGTTCCAAAAGAAAGACCAAGATTCCCCCCAAAATAAAGCCTATCCTTTAAGGGAGTTTTTTCTCCTTGCTGAATTGCTCTTTGGGCATGAATGGAACTGATGCCAAAAAAGAAAAAAAACAATGCAGCCCAATAAACCGGTTTATTCTTCGACCACCACATATAGATCTTCACTTTTCTTTTTCATCAGATACCTTTCACGCGCGAATTTCTCCAAAAGTTCATAGTTGCTCATCAATTCCTCCCTGTCTTCAAGGATTTTATCTTTCCTTTCATGGTAGAATTCCTTTTGCTTTTCAAGCTCTTTGATTTTTGACCGAAGCTTGAATTGTGTGAGAATGTCATTCGAATCAATAAATACCATCCATACTATAAAAAATAGGGTGAATAAGAAATAGAAATTCTTGGTGTATTTAAGGTACTTTTTCATTGTATAATCCTTGGTACAAACAAATATATACATTGATTCAAATATATCCACAATTGCGCAATATTTGAATATCTACGGATTTTCACGTAAGGCTAGTTCCGATCATCCAGAAAGCCCATCACTTTATATCTTATTGTACCAAAATAAATTCTACAATTTTTATATTGTTGGATTAACAAATCAATCTTATGAGAAGAAATCAAATTAAGGTCTTTACCGGTTTCATGCTGGCTTTATTCCTGTTTCATTTTTCGTCTGTAGAAGCACAGGAGGTAAAACCCACCACGGCCAAAGAAATGAAAGAAGCGGTAGCCTTGCATCAGGAGATGCTGGAAAATTCTCCTTTTATTAATTACCCGGCAAGGAATATCGGACCAACCAATATGAGCGGAAGGATTGTCGATATTGAAGTTACAAATGATTTCAAAACCTTCTTTGTAGCTGCCGCTTCAGGCGGCGTGTGGAAAACATCCGATAACGGCCAATCATTTAAACCGATTTTTGATCATCAAGGCGCTCTTGGTATCGGTGATATGGCCATTTCAGCTTCTAACAACGATATCCTATGGGTTGGTACGGGAGAAAACAACTCAAGCCGATCCACCTATGCAGGTGCTGGTGTTTACAAATCCACCGATGGAGGTGCAACATGGGAATTTATGGGATTGCCGCATTCTCAGCATATAGGACAGATTCAGATCCATCCTATCAACCCGGATATTGTGTGGGTGGCTTCCATGGGTTCTTTGTATTCCAAAAATGTGGAAAGAGGACTTTATAAAACCAAAGATGGAGGCAAAACCTGGAAAAAAACACTTTTCATCGATGACAATACAGGAGTCATCGACCTGAAATTCCATCCTTCTAATCCCGATGTCATGTTGGCAGCATCTTGGGAAAGGTCCAGGCAGGCGCATGATTTTATAGGAAACGGGGAAGGTTCTGCGATCTGGAGATCAGAAGATGGCGGAGATTCATGGAAAAAATCTATGACCGGTTTTCCACAGGATGAATTTGTGGGAAGAATCGGTTTTGACTTTAGCCTGAGCAATCCATCTGTAGTCTATGCCCTACATGATTATCAAAAAATGCGGGAAAGTCCAGCCAGACAAAACCAAAATCAAAACAACGAGGATCTGAAATTTGAAAATTTCAAAACAATGTCTGCAGCGGATGTTGAAAATATTGAGGATGAAAAACTGGATAAATTTCTTAGAAGTAACCGGTTTGCTACCAAATATGATGCACAGACAGTAAAGAAATTGGTGAAATCAGGAAAAATCACCCCATTACAAATCGCCGATTATAATGGGTCGCTAGAGAATGCAAATGCATCACTTTTCAATTCTTCTGTCATTGGAGCTGAAGTTTATCGTTCTGAAGACAGCGGCAAAACCTGGAAAAAAGTAAGTGAATCCAATCTTGACAGACTTTATAATACCTACGGATATTATTTTGGTGAAATCAGAGTAAGCACTGAGGATGAAAATGAAATGTTTATTCTGGGAGTTCCGCTATTGGTTTCTAGAGACGGAGGAAAAAATTTCGCTAGAACTGATACGGTCGGGGATGTACATTCAGACCATCAGTCCATGTGGATCAATCCAAAAGATTCCAAGCATTTGCTTTTGGGCAGTGATGGAGGTATCTACAGTTCTTTTGGAGGGGGAGAAAGATGGACCCACCTCAATGACCAATTGACGATCAGTCAGTTTTATTCCATCATGGTGGATGAAAAGACCCCTTATAATGTCTATGGCGGGATGCAGGACAATGGCGTTTGGTATGGCGCTTCTTCCAACAAACCTGAACAACCGTGGACTTCCCTTATGGGAGGGGACGGAATGGTGGTCGCGGTAGATACCCGGTCCAATGATGTGGTCTATACAGGATTCCAATTTGGAAATTACTTCAGGGTCAATACCAAAACAGAAGAAAGAAAATCAGTGACTCCCGGCCACGATATCGGAAGGGCTCCAAACCGCTGGAACTGGAGAACGCCTGCTATCCTTAGCAGTCATAATCAGGATATATTCTATATGGGATCTCAATATGTTTACCGAAGCCTTGATAGGGGAGATTCCTGGGAGACAATTTCTCCTGATTTGACAAAAAACCAAAAAAGTGGAAATGTCCCATTTGCTACACTTTCAGTCATAGAGGAATCACCTTTTGAATTTGGAACACTCTATGCAGGATCAGATGATGGCAATATCTGGATTACCAAAGACCATGGAAACACTTGGTCAGATATCAGTAAAGGTCTTCCGCAAAACAGGTGGATCAGTAGTATTTCCCCTTCTCAGCATGCAGAGGGAACGGTTTATGTCACATTGAACGGTTACAGGTATGATGAATATTCCCCATTCGTTTATAAAAGCATAGACTATGGAAAGACCTGGGTATCCGTCTCCGCCAATTTGCCAAAGGAGTCTGTCAATGTGATCAAGGAGGACCATACCAATCCAAACATTTTATATCTGGGAACTGACCATGGACTTTATATTTCTCTTAATGGTGGAAAAAGTTATGATTTATTCCAAGGGAATATACCCAACGTTGCTATTTATGACATGGTCATCCAAAAAAGAGAAAATGATTTAGTCATCGGTTCACATGGAAGAAGTGTATTCATTGTGGATCTTGACCCACTACAAAAGCTTGCCCAAAACCCTGCTGCTGAAGCCAAATTGCTCAGCGCCTCAGAAATCAGAATCAACCAAAGAAGGTCTCCTTGGGCTTCAGCTCCGACTACAAAACCAAGTCAGGCTATTCTATATTTTGTGAATCAGGAAGGAGAAACCGGTTTTGAGGTCAAAAAAGAAAACGGGGAAAGTCTAAAAACCTGGAATGTAAATTCTTCCAAAGGAGTAAGTTCCACGAGTTGGGAATATGGAAATATAGGAAAAGGGAAATATACCATCCTGATCAGAAAAAATTCAGGTACCGACGAAATGGTTTTTGAAGTCAAATAATATTACAGAGGTCCGGGATTCCGGACCTCTTTTTTTTAGAATAACCTTAATCCTGCTGAGAGAATGATTTGATTTTGACGCTGATCAGTCTGGAAAGCAGTAGTACTTTTTGAAATTTTACTGAGTGAACTCTCGTATTTTAGGTCAAAAATCAAATTACCTACATCCAGTCCTATTCCTGCCTGATAGCCAAAAGTGGATGTCTTATAATCCAACTCCAAAGGTACATTCAAGGCGTCCTCAATTTTATAATCCACGAGAATTGTTGCTACAGGGCCAGCTTGTACCCTGAAGTAATCGAAGAACTTAAAACCGAACATCAATGGAATATCAAACCTGTCAAAATTGGCATCAAAAGTAGTTTTTGTATTTCCATTGTCTGTCTTGATAACTGAACCACCGGTATTGGTATATAAAAGTTCCGGTTGAACAAAAATAGAACTCCCGCCCATCCTTACAAAAAGACCTAAATGATATCCAAATTCATTTCCCCCTGATTCAAATCCCTCTCCATTTACATTGATATTGGCGGTAGAAATCCCGACTTTGGGCCCGATCGAAAAATCCTGACTTTTCGCACTAAGGCTAAGCAAAACTGCTGAAACGAGAAATATGAGTTTTTTCATTGTCTATTTGGGTTTTTGTTACTGACAATTTAACGAGTTAAATAAAGGAAATTGCAAGAAAAATGAATTTTTATTCAGGTGCAAAAATGAATTCTAACCAATTAAGGCCAATTAAAAAAACAGAAAGTCTTTGGTGTGTTTATTTTGAGCCAAAAGAAAAATCAAGAAGCCCTTTCCAGAACAAATTGATTGGCAATATTATAAAGCTCAGTATAGTCCATGGGCTTTGGCAACAACCGGTCAAACGGAATAATTGCGATACTTCTAAAATAATCAATATCACCGGCTGTAAATCCAATAATCGGTATCTGCCCAGTCTTATCTCTTTGTTTGATTTCAGCAAGAAGCTCAATACCATCCATTTCAGGCATCATGATATCTGTGATCACAATATTGATTTCATCATCACCAACGAAAATATCTAGCGCTTCCTGTCCGTTTTGGGCAGTTACTACAGTATTGTTCCTCCTTTCAAATAATTTTTGGAGAATAAGCCTGTTAATAGCATCGTCGTCGACTACTAAAACTTTCATATGTATGATCAGGCGATCAGGTGAATAGGTGATTACTAAATAAAATAGCTAATATCCTAAATTAGACTAATTTTTGAACAAAAAGCAAATTTAAAGGTCTAAAACAAAAAAAGGGCCAAAATTGGCCCTTTCTATTTATTTTTCCATTTTTTATCATCCACCTTCCTGAGGGGTTCCAAATACACCCAATAAATCTAATAAGACCAATGCAATTACAACAGGACATACCCATTTAATAAAGAAAATCCATGTTGTCCTTGCAAAACCTTTGAAACCTGGAGCTCCTAGAGCAATTTCATTTGCAAAATCTCCGATTTTCTTAGCCCAACCTGTGTACAAACTCAACATCAAACAAATTACCACCACGGCAACTGTTCCGAAAGTAAAATCCATGATGTCGAAAAACCCTATTTTGGTATTTCCCAGAAATGAGATAGACATGCTGTTAAAAATACTTCCTTCGATCGAAGACATGGCAGAAGGTATTGAAAGTGCCATTGCAGCAATACCTACAATCCATGCAGCTTTCTTCCTACTCCACTTTCTATCGTCAATTAAATAAGAAACGGGAACTTCCAACATTGATATGGTTGAAGTCAAGGCAGCAACCATTAACAATAGGAAGAACAAACCCCCTATGATATTACCTCCTGGCATTGCATCAAAAACTCTTGGCAATACATCAAATACCAAAGCAGGACCCGCTGCAGGATCTTTTCCGGGAAGCAAAGCAAATAAAGCAGGAAATACCATCAAACCGCCCATCAAAGCAACAGCGGTATCCATACCGGCTATCCAACCTGAGGAAGCAACAATATTACCGTTTTTGGGTAGATAAGAACCGAAAGTAATCATCAAACCCCAACCAACTGACATGGAAAAGAATGCCTGTCCCAATGCCTGTAGCACAACTTTTGAATTGATTTTAGAAAAATCAGGATTCAGATAATACTCAATTCCCGCGCTGGCACCTTCCAAGGTAACACTTCTACCGGCTATGAATACAACGATAATCAACAACAAAGGCATCAAAAATTTGGCAGCCTTCTCGATTCCACCTGAAATACCTCCCAAAACAATACCTATTGTCATCAAAATAAAAGCAAAGGTCAATGGGATGATGTACATTGGAGTTTCTTGAAACTCCTCAAAATCCACCGGTATGTTGATGACTTCAGTGAAAATATAACCAAGTGTCCAGCCTGCAATCACTGAATAATAACTCAACACAAAAAAACAGACCAAAACGCAAAGGACCCCGGCAAGCTGCCAAAATTTGTTTCCTCCTGTACCTCTGATGGCGCCTATGGGGTTTTTGCCTGACAATCTCCCCAAAGAAACTTCATTAAGTAAAAGTGGAAGTCCGATAAGCAATACGCAGAGGACATAAACAAAAACAAAGGCGCCTCCACCATTTTGTCCTGTGAGGTATGGAAACCTCCAAATATTTCCCAAACCTACCGCTGACCCGGCAGCAGCCATAATAAACCCAAAACTTGAGCCGAATTGACCCCTACCTGGAGCATCTGTTTTAATCGCCATAGTCTATCAATTACTTGTGATTTGATTAATTTTTTATTTTTAAGAATCGGCTAATTTAAGTTGTTTTGCCAAAATACCAATCCCAGCCAAAAAAGATTTGGGGGAATACCCAAGTTCCTTCTTTGCCTTGTCTATATTGAATCCGGTTCGGGCCGGGCGTTTGGCAGGTTGGGTAAAAAGCTTGGAATCAGACTCCGTAATCAAGCTTTTGTCAAGTCCAAAATATTCAGCAGTCTGAATCGCCATGTCGTATGGCGTCAAAAAATCAGCCCCCGAAATATTGAAAATCCCCGTTGCTCCTTTTTTCATGATCAAAATGCATCCTTCGGCAAGGTCCTCAGCCAATGTAGGAGTCCTCCATTGGTCATTGACCACCTGGATAGTCTTCCCTTGTTCCAAGGATTTTTTGACCCAAAGAATGATATTGGAACGGCTCATGTCCTGCGCGATGCCATATACCAAAACCGTCCTGACTATCGCCCAACGGATATTGGAAGCCAACAAAAGGTTTTCAGCTTCAAGTTTGGTTTCACCATAATAATTGACAGGGTTGGGAACAGCCTCCTCGGTATAGGGTCCATCTTCCCCATCAAAAATAAAATCGGTAGAAAGATGGATCAGGTGGCTGTCTTGTTTCTCACAGGCTTCTATGACGTATTTGACCGCATCGACATTCAAAATCCGGCATCCCTCTCTGTCTTTTTCACAATCATCCACTTGGGTCATTGCCGCTGTATGAATCACTGAGTCAGGTTTAGTGGCAGCAAAAACCTCCAAAACTTCTTCTCGATCTGTAATATCAAGCTCCATCCAAGTATAACTTCCGGCCCAGCTTTCAGGAAGCCTAGAAGCTCCTTTGCCTGTACCAATGAGCTCTACAGAAATATCATTTCTCAATAATCCAATCAGCTTCTGTCCGAGTAAGCCGTTGGCCCCGGTGACCAATACTTTCTTTTTCATCCCTGATTCAATAGACATAGCCGAACTCTTTGGTTATTTTGGCTTTAGAAATCAACTCAACAGTGACAGTCATATAGATGGGGTCAAGTGGTTTGCTCCTGTCTCCTGTTGGCACCTTGGCAATTTTTTCCATGACATCCAAGCCTCGGATGACCTCTCCAAAGACGGTATATTCCCCATCCAAATGAGGAGTACCCCCGACACTGGTGTAGGCCTCGATTTGTTTGGGAGTCATAGGCTTTTCCAAATTCAAATTATAAAA
>NZ_CDSBKL010000109.1:0-11239 GCF_977115555.1 Aquiflexum sp. | reverse complement strand
ACCACATACAAGTGACCGTTCTAGCTCATTCCCCCCACTTCAAAAATTTGATTTCGTAGGCTAACGCGATTAAGGAACCCTGACTCTTTTTTTGCTAAATTCTCACACAATCTGAAAGGCTATTTAATCAAAACCTAAGCATCGAAACCAGTCAAACTTGATGGTTTTTCTTTACGTTAGCCAGAATTAAAATTATATAGAGATATCAAGCTAAGAATGTGATGAAAGCTATTACAAAACATAAATATGGAGGTCCGGAAATTCTAGCTTTGGAAGAAGTAGAAAAACCAACGGTAAAAGAAAACCATTTACTGATTAGCGTCAAGGCAAATTCTGCAAACCCTGCTGACTGGCATATCTTAAGAGGCAAACCTTTCTTTGCCCGATTTACCTTTGGTTTGTTTAAGCCAAAAAATCAAATTCTTGGTGCTGACTTTGCCGGTATTGTTGATGAGGTAGGACAAGGTGTTACAAGGTTTAAAGTTGGTGATCGTGTATTTGGAGAAATGCTAAATGGAGGAGCTTTTGCAGAGTATACTTGTGCTCCTGAAACTGTTTGTGGGTTAATGCCAGATGAAGCTGATTATAACGAAATGGCCTGTGTCCCAATTGCAGGATTAACAGCCCTACAAGCATTGATAGCTCATGGAAAACTAAAAGAAGGAGAATCAGTCTTGATTAACGGTTCTTCGGGAGGAGTTGGACATTTTGCCGTACAGATAGCAAAAGCCTATGGGGCTCATGTTACTGCTGTTTGTTCTAGTAGAAATATAGACTTTGTGAAATCCCTTGGTGCTGACAAGACCTTTGCCTACGATAAAGAGGACATTCACCTGCATAAAGAAAAGTATGATTTGATTGTGGATACAAATGGTAACCTAAATTATGATGATTATACACGGATGGGAAAACGCGGTGTTATGGTTGGGTTTACCACCATGGGACATATGATTTCAGTATTGCTAAAAAAAGGATTTAGTAAATTTCCTCTTACGCAGATTACTGCTGTAGCCAATAGTGAAGACCTAAATACATTATCAAAGCTTATAAAAGAGGGAAAGGTAAAACCACATATTGAAAAAATATATCCCTATTCTAAAATCCCTGAAGCTATTGGATACATAGAATCAATGAGAACGAGGGGAAAGGTGGCCATGTCATGGGATCTGTAATTTATCAAGAAAAAAATCTAACCACAACAAGGTTTAAGGGGCATTAAAACGAGCCTTATACGAAAGGTTGGGTGCAATTCCCCCTACTTCAAAAATTTGATTTCGTATGCTAACTCGATTAAATTACCTTTTCTCATTATTTTTATCTCTGATCGTCACAATTTGGTGGCTAATTTTTCAGCACGTCCTTACCTTGTGGGAAAAGGAGCAATTTTTAAATAGAAATAACCCATGAGCAAAAAACGAATATTCTTTACCGGTGGATCGGGAAAGGCTGGAAAGCATGTCATCCCATACTTACTTGACCAAGGACATCGGGTCATGAATGTGGACTTGACGCCTTTGAAATATCCCGGGGTGGATAACCTGACAGCGGACATTACCGACTCCGGACAGATGTTTAATGCGATGAGTTCTTATGCCGCCTTGGATGAGTTGGAACCGGGGAATGGTATCCCCCGATTTGATGCCGTCGTCCATTTTGCTGCGGTACCCAGGATTTTGATCAAGCCTGACAATGAAACTTTCCGTGTCAATACCATCGGAACTTACAATGTGATCGAAGCAGCTGTCAAACTTGGGATCAAAAAAATAATCATTGCCTCCTCGGAGACGACTTATGGGATTTGTTTTGCCGATGGTCCGACGGATCCCAAATCACTGCCCTTGGAGGAAGACTATGATGTGGATCCTATGGACAGCTATGGCCTTTCTAAAGTGTTGAATGAAAAGACGGCCCGGAGTTTTCAGCGCAGGTCAGGGTTTGACATTTATGCACTTCGTATCGGAAATGTCATTGAGCCCCATGAATACGCCGAACTATTTCCCCATTATTTCAAACATCCCGAAGTCAGGCGCAGGAATGCCTTTTGCTATATTGATGCGCGTGACTTGGGTCAGATAGTGGATCTTTGTCTGCAAAAAGACGGCTTGGGTTATCAGGTTTTCAATGCCGGCAACGACCACAACGGTGCGATCATCCCGAGTAAAGAATTGGCAGAACGTTTTTTCCCCGGTGTGCCGATTACAAGAGAATTGGGAGAGCATGAAGCTTTATTCTCCAACCGCAAAATCAAAGAAGTTTTGGGTTTCAAAGAAGAGCATAACTGGCGGAAATATGTGAAAGGGGAGTGAATTGTGTGTTTGGAATTTAAAGAAAATAGACTCATCTCTGAAGATTTCTCATGAACCCCTTTCTCAAAAACATCCACCATATTGGCATCATCTGCTCGGATTATGCCAAATCGAAGCAATTCTACACTGTAATTTTAGGCTTGGAAATCATCAGGGAGATTTACCGCGAAGAGCGTGATTCTTATAAATTGGACCTCTCCCTGAATGGAGATTACATCATAGAATTGTTTTCTTTTCCTTATCCTCCTGCAAGGGTCTCAAGGCCGGAAGCGACCGGCTTGAGGCATTTGGCTTTTTCTGTGGATAATCTTGAGGCTGTATTGGCCGTGATGGAAAAACACAAAGTATCCTTTGAACCGATCAGAACAGATGAGTTTACGGGTAAAAGATTCACTTTTATCTCCGATCCCGATGGATTGCCGATTGAGTTTTATGAGAAGTGAAGAACCCTAAGATGGAAAACTTTGGGCAAACCCATATTTTCATGGTTTTCCAAAAAAATTAGGTATTTTTCACACGCCTTATTTAGCTCCCGCAATGAAACAACCAAATCCCACTGCCAAGGAATTGGCCTCCAAAAGAAAAAAGATCATCCTGTTTTTTGGATTGATAATTATTTTGACCGGTGCTTTTGCAGTTAAGAAACTCTTCTTTACTGACTCTATTTTTGACAGGCAGCTTTATTCACTTTCTCAGGAAATCAACCAGTCTACTCCTATTATGATAGACGAAAACATCAGACTGGAACGTACTTCTGTCAAAAGAGGGGAGATTTTTGTTTACCATTATACTTTGGTAAACATGGAAAAAGGGAAGTTCGAGGAAAATGAGTTGAAGGAATTTTTCAGGGCACAGATATTGGATAACATCAAAAACAACCCGGATCTCAAATATTTTAAAGAAAACAAGGCTTCTATGGTATATGATTACAAGGACAAAAACAAGGAGTCACTTTTTGAATTGAGATTTACACCCAAAGACTATAACTGACTAGAATCCCTTACTTACCTTTTCCCTTTCAATCCAAAACAAGTTTTCCTTCACAGTAGATCAAACACGATTTTTTTAAGTTCTTTTTACTTAAATTTTGCTTGAATTTTAACCAGTAAAATATGAAGCTGTTTTTTGCCTTGGCATTTATCATTGCTGCCTGTTCCAATAATCCTTCTGAAAATTCAGATTTTGTTTCCTCAGAATTTGAAGAAACCATAGAAATACCCAACACGAGACAGGAAGTTTATTCTTCTGAGACAAAAGTACTTTCATCTGATATCAGCCAAAAACTGGTCCGCTCAGGAGGCATCAATTTCCAATCAGAAGATTTGGAAAAGGATTATCAACAGATCAAAGGCATGCTTGGGGGATTTGATGCCTATTTGGAAAATGAATCTCAAAGCAACGACCAATTCCGAAAAACTTATAATCTCAGCATCCGGGTCCCCTCGGACAAATATGACAGTCTCCTAAATAGGATTTCCGGTATTGCTTTTAAAGTTGATAGCAAATACTCCAACACCGATGATGTCACCGAAAGGTACTACGACCTCCAAAGTCGGATCCAAAACAAAAAAGAACTGGAAAAACGGTACCGGGAAATATTGACCAAGGCGAATGAAGTCAAAGACATCCTTGAAATCGAGCGAAACCTCAACGAAGTCAGAACAGACATTGAGATGATGGAGGGGCAGTTTAACTACCTCAGCAATCAGATCAAATTCAGTTCATTGCAGGTGCAGTTCTATGAGGAATTGCCCTATGAATTAAATTCACCCAAAAAGAAAGGGTTTTGGGTTAGGATATTCAATGCCGTGGACAATGGATGGCAGGTCTTTTTGACGGTTTTTGTAGGTCTGGTGACGCTATGGCCATTCTATTTGGCAGGAGGATTGGTTTTTGTCTTGGTGATGTATCTCAAAAGAAGAAATAAGAAGCATCCATGAAACTGGGTAAATTTTACATCATTTTAATTTTTGGTTCTTTGTTTTTTTCCTGTGCAAGTATTCAGGATACAAACATCAACCTGCGTCTTGAAAAGAGTAATTGTTTTCAGGAGTACAATTATGATTATGAGGAAAGCCAGATTCCGCTTCCCCTACATACCCTTTCTATTCCGGAAACCGTCCAAAAGAATTTTTCCATACCTAGTATCAATATCGCCAATGCAATGGGGATTTTGGAATTGTTGGAGAAGTATATAACAAGCTTGGAGGATTTTAAAGCAGAGCCAAGTATAGAAAACAGGCTCCGTCATTTGGAACTGAACCAGAAACTTTCCCACCGAATAGGTTTTGCCGAGCTGGAGATTTCATCAGAATCTGCCGAATTGGGTTGTGAGGAAGAACGCATAGACCAGATAGCAAACTACCTGAAATCCAAAGAAGGGGATATTGATACCAAGCTTACTGTGGCATCCATTGTCATCGGGGCATTAGGTGCCATAGGAACTACAGTGTTTTTTGACAACGGCAAAACACCCGAGTACATCGCTTTAGGAGCAGGGATCATAGGAGCGACTTTGGGTGTAATGATATTGGTAAATAAAAAGAAAGTAACCTTCCGTCACGAAAGAAATCATTTGCAGGAAATCTGGGAAGGTCCTGCCACCTCAAAATATTTTCCAGCTTCGGTGTGGTATTACCTCAATTATGTCTATCCGGACAAGGAAGAGCAGCTTTCCAAAAGGGAGGAAATCATTGAAAAATGGATGGGTTTGGGCCTATTTGACAATGTCAAGCCAAAAGACAAAGAAGAATTGATCGGGAAATTTTTTGGAGAAGGCGGTGTCTACCTCAGTGATGAACTCGCAGAAAGGGCAAGCATGTACGACCAAATCGGATCCCAGATCAATCTGATGATGCAGGATCTAAAAACCCTTACCAGGGAATTGGAGGTATTGCAGGCAAAGATGTTTTTTGAGACTGCGAAAAACTGATACTTGATGTTCCAGCTTTCTGGTTTTTACCTTAACGCAATTTTTTTATCCTATAGATGCTCTTTCCAATCCATCGAGCAACTTATCTAAATCCGAAATTTTGGTATAAACATGGGGAGAGATCCTGACGCAATGGAGGTTCCCAAGAGAGATCGGGGAAGTTAGTATTTTATGGGTTTTCATAAGTTGGCCATACAAGTCGCCAGGACTGACTCCATCTATGGACACACATGCCAAGGCACAGCTGTATTCTTTTTCCAACGAAGTATGGATTTTCACTTTTGGGATTTCAAGGGCTTTGGTAGCCCAATAGTCCTTCAGATACCGGACTCTTTCCTCCTTTCTTTTGGACCCAATGGCATTGTGGAAGTTCAGTGCTTCACCAATTCCCTGCTCAATCGGAAAGCTTCTTGTTCCAAGATTTTCAAATTTTCGGATATCTCCTGATTTTGGATCCCCGGCACAGATCAAAGGCCAAACCTTAGATACCTTTTCCTTTTTGACCCAAAGCATGCCACTGCCAATCGGGGCGGAAAGATACTTGTGGAGGCTGGTTCCAAAGTAATCCGCTTCCAGATCAGGGATGTTGAAATCCAATAAGCCATAGGAATGTGCTCCGTCAACAATGACTTCTATACCTTTTTGATGAGCCATCCTTGCGACCTTTTGGACGGGCATGATCTGACCGGTCCAATTGACCACATGGGTAATGTGGATGATTTTGGTTTTTGAGGTGATGGCATTTTGGTACGCCCTTACTATCTGTTCATCATTTTCTATAGGAAATTCGAAATCAAGTTGTTTGTAAACAATGCCTTCCCTCATTTCCCGCTGTTTCCAAGCCTGCATCATATTTGGGTAGTCCTGATGGCTTCCGATGACTTCATCTCCCCTATTCAGATCCAAGCCATAAATCACCGTCACCAATGCTTCAGTGGCATTCCTGTTGATCGCTATTTCTTCCGGTGAGCAGCCACCTAACTTGGCGAGGCTTTCACGGAGATTTTCTCTCCCTTGGTCCAAAATCTGCCACATGTAGTATGAAGGACCCAGATTGGTCATCTGATTAAACCGCTCCACAGCCTGCTGCACTACTATCGGGCTTGGGGATACGCCCCCGTTATTGAGCATAATGATGGGTGCGGTGCTTGCGGAATATCCCTGTTGAATCACTGCCCAGTAATCCTCATTGGAAGCCATTTCCAAGGCATCACGGCCATGGTAAGTTTTCTCCAAGTTATCCCATTCTGCTGCATGAAGCTCGTTGAAAATACTGTTTGCGGAAAAAGCCCCGAGCATAGCCGTGGTTTTTTTGAGAAATGAGCGGCGGTTATTGGATTGATTCATTTTTTGATTTAAAGATTAAGCCTAGAGGGACATGGGTTTAATTTATTTCATTTTAGATCGTAATTCAAAGCGTTTCAAGTGGAATTATTTCAAATCTTTTTGGGTATTAAAACATGTCTTTGGACAGCCAACTCCCAGACTCATAAAGAAGAGTATAGATTCGGAAATGCTTGAATTTGAATTAGATAACACATTTTACTCAAAACCCAAAAAAAAGCTTGAGCGCAGATTTTCGTTTTTAAAAACTACGCAAAAAATTAAGTAAATTCAATCTGCAAAATGATAAATGGTGCTTTTTGATCAATATCCTATCTTGAAATGAAAAGAATTCACTTGTTTGAATTTGAAGACATGCCTTGGTTTCCGGATTGGATCAGGGTATTGATGACGCAGTATATCATGACTTTCCACAAAATCTTGGGAACAGCAGAGGTTTTGGAGGAACTTGTGGAAAAGGGACTTCAAAAATCAGAAGCTCCAATGATAATAGATCTTTGTTCTGGAAGTGGAGGGCCTATGCTGGAAGTAGCGGATAAACTCAGGACCTCAGGTAAATTTCCGGAACTCAAATTGGTACTGAGTGACCTGTACCCCAACCAAAAAGCCGCCAAGGCAATTAACCAAAAAGAGGAAGATTCGGTCACTTACCTGGTAGATTCTTTGGATGCTACGCAAGTGCGAAAGGGTCTTGTTGGCCTTCGTACAATGGTCAGCAGTATGCACCACATGAAACCGGAGTTGGCTAGGAAAATATTGAAAAATGCCAAGGAGGCCAATCAGCCTATCCTCATATTTGAAATTTCAGATAATTCAGCACCCATATTTCTATGGTGGCTGGCGATCCCTTTTGCATTTATTACAAGCCTGTTTTTTACGCCTATGGTACGACCCATGTCATGGCAGCAGCTGGTATTTACTTACTTGATCCCTATTCTTCCTCTCTTTATCGCATGGGATGGGGCTGTTTCCAATGCCAGGACTTATACTTTGGAGGACATGGGAGAATTGATAGAAGGATTAACTGATGAGAACTACAGTTGGGAAATGGGCAAAGTGAAAGGAAAGGGAGGAAACAAATTGTATCTTTTGGGCTATCCTTTGCATTGAACATTTTACCCCAAAGATTCAAAATCTATTGGAAATTCCTTTCTGAGGTCTAATCCACGATACTTCTCGGAATATCCAAAGCCAATCTGGTCAGCAGTTCATAATTGACCTGTTGGCTGGACTCACCGAAAGAGGCCACAGTGATTTCGAGTTCACCCTGTACACCGATAATGACTACTTCATCGCCTTTGTGAACTTCTGCCAGATCGGTGATGTCCAAAGCGATACTGTTCATGGTGACTGTTCCCACGACTGCTACAATTTTACCTGAGATAAGAACTTTTCCCTGATTGCTGAGCAAACGGCTGTATCCGTGGCCGTATCCGATAGGCACCAAGGCAATTTTCATGTCTCTTGGCGCCATATAGCTCGAACCATAACCAATGAACTCTCCCATCTTTACTGATTTGGTATTCATCACACTGCTTTTCCAGCTGATGAGTCTTTTGAGAGGGTTTTTATTGTTTTCTGCCAATGATTGGAACCTGTACATATAAGTTTCTTGGGTGGGCCAAAAACCATAGGAAGCAATTCCTATCCTGACAAGGTCCATTTTTGTTTCTGGATAAAGCAACGTTGCCGCCGAACAAGCGGTATGGTACTTTTCAAAATTTATTCCCTGTGCCTTAAACCAATGTTTGAATCTCTTGTATTGTTTGATCTGCTTGCGGACGCGTACATAGTTGCTGATACTTTCCGCCCCGGCATAATGTGTGCACAATCCTTTGAGGGAAAGGTGAGCAGCATTCTCTTTCAGAATCTCCATCAAAGCTTCTTTTTCCGCCCATTCGAATCCTGTTCTGTGGAATCCTGTTTCCACTTCCACATGGATTTTGGCTTTGACCTGGAGTTTTTTGGCTATTTCAATTGTGGCATTTAACCTTTCAAATTCAAAAACATAAAAGCTGATTCCTTTTTGGAGGATTTCTTCCAGATCATCATTTTCCAACATGCCCATGATCATCACTTCGCTCCTGGATTTGCTTGCATTATGTACCCTCAGCGCCTCATCTGCACTGAAGGTGCTGAAATGACGTATGCCGTTTTCCTCTGCCAATGAGACGATGTTTTCAATCCCGTGCCCATAGGCGTTTCCTTTGACGACGACAGAGATTTCAGTTTTTGGACCGATATCAGATTTCAAAAAATCCATGTTTTGCCTGTAGGCCTGCCTGCTAATTTCAATGTAAGAAGTATGACGCATGTGGCAAATTATACAATTTAGAGGGATTGAGGGCTAAAAAATCCAAATTGGTTGTCTCTTTTCAAAAATTTTCTTTGGACAAACATTGCCGAAATTCTTTCATGGAAATCTCTGAAATCGGATCATTTCAGTTTCCCGATGATTTCAGCAGCTTCTTTTCTCCCTGAATTCTGGAGGTATTTTATGGCTTCTTCAGTATTTCCTGATTTTACCAAAGTCAAACCAAGGTACCAATAAGCTTCTTTTTGGAAAACGCCAGATTCAAACTGGGTTGCTTTTGCCAGATAGGATTTGCCATGTTCAGTATCACCGATGGCGAGAAAAGCAGATCCAAGGAAATAATTCAGGGTATCATTATCCGGCTTTTCGGATAACAGTTTTTCCCATCTTGCTATGGCGGCCGGGTAATCTCCTGTTTTGTAATCAACCATCCCCCTGTCAAATTCATAATTGGACTGGAGTCCCATGGCAGTAACCATGCCCGGATCCGGTTGGTAATAGGCCCTATACAATTTTTCATTTTCTGTGGTATTGCCCAAAAAAATCCAAAGTGTAATCGCCAATAAAAAAAGCAGGGAGGCAGCAACAGCAAGCGGCTTCCAAACAAATGGCTTTTTGGAAATGATCGGGATTACTGGGGTTGACGTTTTCAATTCGGCATGGAACTCTTCCATGGTGTCCTTTAGAGAAACCAATTCTACTTCCTGTAACAGGACCTTGATGTCCTCGTATCTCGCCCTGAGGTTTTGGTCAATCTCCAGTTCTGATTCAAAGGATTGCTTTTCGGCATCAGTCATCAGACCAAGGATATAGCCTTCGATTCTTTCAAATTCCTGTTGCGAGTATAAATTGTTAGAGTCCAATTTTCTATTTATTTAGGGTATTCATTTTTTCTTTGAGGCGCTGTATGCACCTGTATTTGTTGTTTCGGGCTGTGGCCTCAGTCCATTGGAAAGCTTTGGCAATGGTCTCCATGGATTCCTTTTGGAAGTAAAACCTTTTCAGGATTTCCTTACAGTTTTCTCCGAGTTTTTGAAATTCCAAAGACATGGCACTACGGAGTTCCTCCCTGTCTGATTCTTCGTTTTCTTCTCCTTTTTCATGTTCGGGCCTGAAGTCTGTGGTTTTTTGATACCGGGAGGATCTCAGGTAATCCAACCATTTGTTTTTTGCGATCTGATACAGGTATCCTGTGACTGCAGTTCCGTTTTCAGGGATGAATTTATCAGACCTGACATTATTCCAAAGGGAAATGAAAGCCTCCTGAAATAAGTCTTTGGCCTGGGCTTCACTCCCGTTGTTTGCCAAAACATATTTTTCAATTTTCGGAAATTGTGATTGGTAAAGCCATTTGAGCACTTTTGGCTCATTTGATTTGATACCAAGGATTAATTCATCTTGGGAAAAAGGATTAAAAGTAGTTTCCTGCATGGTTTAAAACATTACAGAAATATACCATTTAAAGGCTTTTTTCCAAACTGATTTTGATTGTAATCAACTTTAACTTCTATACCTACATCGAAAGAAACAAAAGATGTCATCAATGATTAAAAGAAAAAATCGGCCAAGGTTTCTCGGCCGATTTAGGGTTGGTCGTCCCGGTAATTAAAAAATTCAAGTTCAACTTAAAACTGATCGATGTCCTGATATACGTTAAGGTTGGTGGTAAGGAAATCCACCAAAAGTGCCTGATGGGCCTGTACAAATGGGTTATAAACCGCATTGTTGGTATAATCAGCGTTGCCATTGAAAATCAGTGCCACAGCCATGCCGTTGTTTTCTGTCATGTAAGAAGATCTTGTCCCTGGCAGGGCACCATAGAAATAGTACCTCGTATTCCACTTGACAATGCCGTTGCCAAAATTTGGATCAAGCGGGGCAGCGCCCGAACCTTGGATAAATTTCTGGTAGGTGGTTGCATCCAAAATATCCGGTCGGCTTGGGTTCCCATCTATAGCCAAGACAAACTTCAATAAGTCTGAAGCAGTGATGACCACCCCTGCATCTCCGTCTCTTCTTTCGATGTTGAGGTTATATTCAAAACCTTTTGTTCCTCCCTGTCCATAGTATTTGGCTTCGTCAGACTGGAGGTTGGTCATGGCTGATTTTCCCATCACTGCAGAATTGATTCCTAGGGGAGTTAAGAAATCATCCTTCATAAATTGGTAATATGATTTGCCAGAAACCTTCTCTATAATCCTTGCAGCCACAAAGTAATTGGTATTGACATACCAAAAGCGTGTCCCCGGATCATATTTCAGTACAGAGTTATCCATCATCCAATTGAAGAATTGAGTATTGTTCATTGCCGGATTGGAGTCGATGGCGTCACGGTCATTGGCC
>NZ_CDSBKL010000108.1:0-11259 GCF_977115555.1 Aquiflexum sp. | reverse complement strand
TCTCAATTTATATTTAGAATTGAATAACTTCCATGTAAAGACCGAATTTGGCCCAAAATCTCCTCTATGAAAAATAAATATTTATTGACCAAAAGCGTCCTAATTCTTTTTGTAACAGGTTTTTTTTATTCCTGTGGATCAAAACAGGATATTAAAGATTTTGATTTGTTGACTGAAGAGGAAAGGCATCTTCCCGAAAATGCACTTTCAGGGATTACATTTGCGGAAGGCATTGAGGCCAAACTTTTTGCGTCTGAGCCCACCATAACCAATCCAACCAATATTGACATTGACCACAAGGGAAGGGTATGGGTTTGTGAAGCCTACAATTACCGTCCCGCCATCACAGGGAACGAGACTCACCAAGAAGGAGACCGGATCGTGATTTTGGAAGATATAGATGGGGACGGAATCCAGGACAAAAGTACAGTATTCTACCAAGGACCTGAACTCAATGCACCTCTTGGGATTTGGGTGATGGGCAACAAAGCCATCGTTTCCCAAAGTCCATATGTTTGGCTTTTTACAGATACTGATGGCGATGATAAAGCAGATACCAAAGAAATTGTATTTCAGGGGATCTCAGGAGAGCAGCATGACCACGGGATGCATGCCTTCGTTTTTGGCCCGGATGGGAAGTTTTACTTCAATTTTGGAAATGCAGGAGCGCAGCTTGTCGATAAAAACGGGAATGTCATCGTAGACAAATCAGGCAAAGAGATCAATACAGAAAATTATCAGGAAGGATTGGTTTTTAGAAGCAATACTGATTTTACGGATATTGAAGTTCTTGGACAAAATTTTAGAAACAACTATGAGGTAGCAGTGGATTCTTATGGAACCATGTGGCAATCTGACAATGATGACGACGGAAATAAGGGAGTCCGAATCAATTACGTCATGGAATATGGCAATTTTGGGTACAAAGACGAGATGACCCGGGCTAGTTGGTCAGCCAACCGTACCAATAAAGAAAAGGAAATTCCCCTTCAACATTGGCACCTCAATGATCCCGGCGTAGTGCCAAACCTTTTACAGACTGGGGCAGGTTCCCCGACAGGCCTTTTGGTTTATGAAGGAAGATTGCTGCCGGAGATTTTTTGGGACCAAATGATTCATTCGGACGCAGGGCCAAATGTCGTCAGGGCATATCCTGTAAAAAAGGATGGAGCAGGTTATATAGCCGAAATGGTAAATATCATGCATGGAGACAAAAACCAGTGGTTCAGGCCTTCCGATGTTTGCATCGCTCCGGATGGTTCATTGTTTGTTTCGGATTGGTATGATCCTGGAGTGGGAGGACATCAGGCCGGGGATTTGAATAGGGGAAGGATTTTCAGATTGGCTCCTCCAAAAAGCAAATACAAAGTTCCATCCTATGACCTCAATACTGTGGAAGGTGCTTTAGAAGCACTTCAAAACCCAAACCTTTCTTGGCGCTATCAAGCTTGGCAGGCTTTGCAAAAACAGGGTTCAGCCGCTGAAGAAGGCCTGGTCAAAATGTTTGAATCCCATGAAAATCCAAGAATGCGAGCGAGGGCTTTTTGGGTTTTGGCCAAAATGGAAGGAAAAGGCCTAAGCTATGTAGAAAAGGCAATTGCTGATTCTAACCCTGATATTCAGATTGCAGGTTTAAGAGCAGCTAGACAATTGGGACTGGATTATATCCCATATGCCAAGAAACTTGCTCAAAGTCCTGATCCACAGGTGAGAAGGGAAGTAGCGATTGCTTTGAGGCATCATTCTTCACCGGAAGCACCCGGAATCTGGGCACAGCTGGCAAAGCAGCATGATGGAAAGGACAGGTGGTATTTGGAAGCTTTGGGAATCGGTGCTGAAGGTCAATGGGATTCCTATTACGCTGCTTGGGAAAATCTGGTACAGGATCAGGTAATTGAGAATAATTCGAATAAAGATATCGTTTGGCGTGCAAGAACAGGAAAATCCATACCTATGCTGGCAGCATTGGCCTGGGACCCTGCTGAATCCATGGATTTGAGATTAAGGTATTTTAGGGCATTTGATTTCAATCCTGATGGGGAAGCCAAATCAAAAGCCCTGATCAATATGCTTGAAAAACCTTCTCAGGATCTAAAAGAAATCAACAGATTGGTCATTACCCATTTGGAACCAAAGTATATCAAAACCTCTCCTTTAGCCTTGGCAGCTTTGAATGATGTCTTAAAGGAATCTGCAGGGCAAATTGAGTTTGTGGAATTGGTTAGAAAATTTGAACTGAAAGACAAAAATCCTGACCTCCTTCAACTTGCATTGGCCAATTATGACAACAATATCGGTAGGTCGGCTGCGACTACCTTGCTCAATCAAGGAGGAGCTCCTTTGGTTACCAAAGTTTTAAACGGAGGTGATGAAAAGCAGGTGTTTGATATGATTTTTGCCTTAAGAGGAATAGGTTCAAGTGAATCAATTGGGATGCTTGAAAATATTGCCTTTGATGACAAAAGAAACATCAACGTCAGGAGGGAAGCTGCTGCCGCAATAGGAGGAAGCTATGCAGGAGAGGAGCGGGTTTTGGCTTTGCTGAAAGAAAACCAATTCCCTGATAACCTCAAAGCCTCGGCAGTAAATGGCGTAAGCAGGGCATGGAGAAAAAGTGTCAGGACTGAAGCAGCGAGTTATTTGGAAAATAATGATACCGAAAATCAATTGCCTCCGATGGCTAAATTGCTTGCAATGGAAGGTGTCGCAGAAAATGGTCTTGTTGTTTTCAAAAATAACTGCTCAGTTTGCCATCAGGTCAATGATATCGGGATGGATTTTGGTCCGAAGCTTTCAGAAATCGGGAGCAAACTATCCAAAGAAGCCCAATACATAGCCATCATCCATCCAGATGCCGGGATCAGTTTTGGTTATGAAGGTTACATTGTCAAAACAAAAGACGGCAGCACTTACGGTGGGGTCATCAGTAGTAGGACAGAAACCGACATTACTATGAAAATCCCCGGTGGAACTTTGGTAGAACTTAAAACTGCCGATGTGAATTCGATTGATCAAATGGAAAATTCAATGATGCCATCAGGATTGGAGAAAGCCATGAGTACACAAGAGTTAGTGGATTTGGTTGAATACCTGATGACTTTAAAAAAGAAATAATAGAAAGCTGAACATCTTATAAATTCTAGGAAAACAATTCTGAATAAAATCAAACCTGAATAAAATAAGAATTAAAGCGAAGGCAAAATCCTATTTTTGGGTTTACCACAAAAGGCTATGATACTTAAATCATGGCTTTTTTGTTGAAAAACGGATACTACTTACAGGATTGCGTGTATCATCTCTTATAAATCCTACCTTTGTCAAAAAACAATTTTCCATGGATTTTTCTTCCCTCGGTCTTTCGCAAAGTATACTTGACGCCATCAAAAAAGCAAAATATGAAAGCCCTTATCCCATTCAAATTGAAGCCATTCCTGCAGTATTGAAAGGAAAGGATATTCTTGGTATTGCCCCGACAGGTTCGGGTAAAACGGCTGCCTATGTCCTTCCTATTTTGCAGCAATTACAGCAGGAAGAATATATCAAAACAAGAAATATTCCTATTCTGATATTGGTACCTACAAGGGAATTGGCCACGCAAGTGGAGGAAGTAATCAAAGTTTTCAGTAATTTTTTACCCCGTAAAATCAAAACCATGGCGGTTTTTGGTGGTGTTTCTGCCAATCCCCAAATGAGAAATTTATTTGGAACAGAAGTAGTCGTTGCCACGCCCGGAAGGTTGTTGGATTTGGTGGATAAAAATTCCATTTCACTTTCTGCTGTGAAAGTTTTGGTGTTGGATGAAGCAGACAAGATTTTGAATTTGGGTTTCAAAGAAGAAGTGGACGAAATTCTTTCCAAATTGCCCAAAAAGAGGCAAAATATCCTTTTTTCAGCTACCATGGAAGAAACGGTGGAGGAACTCATCAACAGGATCCTGCATAATCCTGAAAAGATTTCTGTGGAAGTAGAGGGAATAGCTCCTGAATTGATTTCCCAATCTGCCTATTTGGTACCGATGGAATACAAAGGGCCTCTGCTGCGGCATTTGATTAAAGCCAATGAATGGAATCAGGTTTTGGTTTTTACTTCTTCGATCAGGACTGCCGACAATGTTGCCGGAAAACTCAATAAAAACGGAATTGAGGCCACTTCATTCCATGGAGATAAAAGTCAGGGAGCTAGGACAGATGCTTTGACCAAATTCAAGAACGGCAAACTTCGGGTTCTCGTAGCCACAGACTTGGCTTCAAGAGGAATCGATATTAAGTTTCTACCTATCGTGGTTAACTATGAACTGCCAAGATCTCCCAAGGATTATATTCACCGCATTGGAAGAACAGGACGTGCAGGATCGGAAGGCGAAGCGATTTCTTTGATTTCAGATGAGGAGGAGCATCACTTCAAAGTAATCCAAAAAAAGATGGGCAGGAGAGTGGAGTTGATAGATGCGAAAAACATTGATTTTTAGTCTTTATGGATCACATTATGGATAAACCGTAATTTTTCCTTCACATTCAAATTGATAACAAAAGGATATAAATCCTGCAAACCCATACTTCTATTGATGCTATTCATCATAAAAGATAGCGGTAACCAATAAGAAAAAATCGTATCGAAGTCTTTGCAGTCATATGCATTGATATTGATTTCAGCTGATTTTACCATGACGCTTTCATGGACTTTTGGATCAATGGTTAAGCCATAAAAGTAAGCTGTCTCCAAAGTGTCCACAATGTGCATATAATGTGCCCAGGTTTCTGCCCAACTCTCCCAAGGATGCATAGTGGCGTAGGCGCTGATGAAATTTTGATTCCAGTTGGCAGGAGCGCCGTTTTTGTAATATTGGTTCAAAGCTTCCTGGTAACTGTAGGTTTCATCTCCATACAATGCCCTGAATTGTACCAGATATTCGGACTCCTTTATCAGTCTTTCCCAATAATAATGCCCGATTTCATGCCTGAAATGACCCAAAACAGTCCTGTAAACTTCATCCATGTTGTTTCGGGCCATTTCCCTTTCCACATCATCAGCTTCCGCGATATTCATCGTAATCAGACCATTGGCATGTCCGGTCATCACCCTAAGCCCATCAGGCATGGTGGAATCTGATTTGAAATTGAAAGCAAGCCCTTTTTCATAATCCACCGCTTTGGAAATGATTGGGAAATTCCACCTAAGCAAGGCGTAGATTAACCTGTGCTTGGCCAATTCGATCTTTTTCCACCTTTGGAGGTATTCAGGTCTTGATATATCCGGAATGATTCGGTTTAAGCTACAGGCTATGCAGACTTGAGACGCTTCATTGTCTGAAATCACCCAATTGCAGACATCATGTTCATGGTTTTTGCAATAATGATAGGTATTTCCTGTACTCGTTTCAATCAGATTATTTTCAGGATTTCTCCTTAAAGAGACCATTTTCAACTTTTTGGAATCAAATCCCAAAGTGTTATGACATTTTAAACAGATATTGTTGTCAAAATATACAGGATGGCTGCAGTTGTCGCATTGAAAAATTTGCATGGACTTTGGTTATTTTGTTTTTTATCTGAAAAATCAATGTTTTAAATTTAATGGTATTTAATCTAAAGAGTAATGGAATATTGAATTGAAAGAGGTTTAAATTGTACTGAAAAACTTTCAGTGTTTAAAACTCACAAACCCTTAATTTTTCCTTTATACTTTGCAATCAACTTTTCATTGTGTTCTTCTCCCACATCTGAGTTGGAGCTGCTGAAAATTTCAGGAATGACGCCTTTTTGAATCAGATTTTCGGCGGTCTGTACCATGATACTTTGCAAAATCACCGCTCCTGTCGCCGTAGAGGTGGCACCGACTTTAGTATCCAAACCATCGATTGATACAGCTGCATCGCCTATTTCTCCTCCATTGTCAAAATACAGGTCAGCGATTTCAAAGAGCCGTTTCCCGGAAGGATGTCGTGAATTGACTGATTGGGTATGTTTCAGGTTGGTAATGACGATGACTTTGGCTCCTTTTTCCTTGGCTATCATGGCCATTTCTATACTGACTGTATTACGTCCTGAGTTGGAAGAAATGATAAAAATGTCTTTTTCTGAAATAGGGAATTCCTCCAAAAGCTTAGCTGCATATCCTTCCATCCGTTCTACTTCGGTACTGTAAGAAGCATCCTTGTGAAGCATCAGCGCTTCATCCAAAATCGCAATTACGCGCGCAAATCCGCCTGCCCGATAGAAAATCTCCTCAGCAAAAATATGAGAATGTCCTGTGCCGCTGGTGTAGATAAAACCATCATTGGACAAACTGTCGGCTATCCAAGCGGCTGCAGTTTCAATTTTTTCAGCTTGTCCATAAACAGTTTGGAGCTTGGATTGAACCTGCTCAAAATAGCGCTGATAAGCTTTCATATCAATTGATCAGAATTTCGTCGATGAATACCCAACCTTTTCCTCCCGCTCCCGGGTGCCATTTTGGTAAAGGATTGACAGGGGTAAGTTTAGCCTTGATAGCCACGATGCCATTTTGGTTGATTTCGGTTTCATACATTTGAAGCATCCTGTCCCTGTTCCCTTTTGGTTGCTCAGGTTTTTGGGTATCTACCAACTTCCAGTCAGAACTTTGGGTTTTGACCCAAACTTCCACTTTGGAAGGTGGGAAAATATGCGATCCCTCAGCGGCCAAAGTGCTGAAAGCAATGTTTTGGATATTTTGGGGTGCTTTGAAATCCATTTGGATTTCAAATGGAGTGTCTTGAAAACCCAACCATTTACCTGTTCCAAAATCCTCATCTCCTTTTTCAAGGTCAAATAATGTTAAAGCGCCTGACCCTTTGTATGACTTGCTTGGTTCGAAGGCGAGTTTATAACTGTCAGGTTGAATTTTCGATCTGAAAAACACAGCAATTTTTTCAGCACTTCCTAGCCAACCCTCAGCAAAAGCCCTTGCACGCAAAGTGGCATTTTTATCCAAACTTATCGGTCCTGAATACACCTGATGGTTGCTGCTGTCGGGAAGGGTATTGTCTAGGGTGTAGAAAATCTTCACGGACCCGATCGGGTGCTTGAGGGTTAAATTGATTTTATCCGTGAAAATTGATTTTACAGATTCAATCTGTGGTGGATTGAGTTGGAATAAGGTCCCATCATCCTGAAAACCACCTTCGATATTTGTATTTGGCAGGTTAGATTTGAGTTTGGAGATCGCATTTTCGTTTTTACTTGTCCAGACAAACAAATCCTTCAGCTGACCAAAATCATTCAGACTTTCAAATGCGGCTTCTGAAAGTGGATTTCCACTGAGAGAAAGCTGCTTCAGATTTTTGAGCCCTTTCAATTCTCCCAAAGTATTTCCTTCTATTCCGGTAAAATTCAGGTTGAGAACCTCAAGATTGGGGTAATCTGAAAGTCGCTTGATATCCTCATCTTTCAAAGGCATGTTTTGGAAATTCAATTCCACAACCTGCTCCCTGACTTTTTTCAAGTCATCAATCGTATTGGGATCAAATTGGTTTTTCCCAAAAAATGTGACACTTAGTCCCGGTGAATCAGGATATACAGCAACTACTTTTCTGTAGTCATTATTCAACTGAGCAATGGTTTTTGAACTTGCCGCCTCAAAGGCATAAGATTTAGAATCTTGGGAGGTAAACCTTTCTTTAGCCAAAGCAAAGAACTCACTTTCAGGATAATATGCTGTAAGTTTTTTATCAAAATGCGCAGAATCCAAAATCCAGCTTTGAATCAATGCCAGTTCTGTTTCGGTCAGTTGCGGTTTTCCCTTAGGTGGCATATGGAATTCTTCCTCCAAAGGAATCAGGATATGGACAAGAATCTGGGAATTTTCAAGGTCTTCCAAATCCACAGCAGGACCCATTTCGCCACCTTTTAGGATATATTCGATTTCATCCATCCTCAGGTCACCTTTGACTTTACCTGCTTTATGGCAACTGATGCATTTTTGTTGCAGGATCGGTTTGATGACATGGTCATAGGCTAAAGCTTCCTCAAAACTTACCTGTGGGACATCAGCATCACTTTGCAGCGGTTCAAAAAGAAAATCTTCCCCATGAGTCAATGAAGCTCCAAAATGGCCTGTTGCCAAAACCAAAGCCAATACAACTATAGAAAAGCCTTTGGCTATCGGAAGTTTATCTTTTACCCAAAACCAATACCATAAAGTCCCAAGCCAAAAAACCAGCAATCCGGTCCATTGGTGGTTTTCAAAATCCTCTTTAACATATCCTTCTTCCACACTTAGAAAAAGTCCTGCGAGAACGGTGATTCCAGTGAAGAACAGTGCAGAAAGCAAGAGCCATTTGAAAGCAATTTTTGAATTAACCCCAAGAGAATCTGGAAACCAAAAAAGCAACGCCGCCAAAAACAACATCACAATAGGGAAATGGAGCAAGAGTGGGTGCATCCTGCCGACGACTTCCAAGAAAGCAGGCAATTGGATATTGTCTTGTCCAATGACAAGAATAAGAATCAATCCATGGAGGACAATCAGTGAATTTTCAAGAATCGCAATGATCTTTTGGTTTTTGGGCATACAATCTTAAAACTTAAACCAAAATATCTTTTACTACTTTACCGTGCACATCGGTCAACCTATACCTTCTTCCAAGGTGCTTATAGGTCAGCCTTTCATGGTCAATACCCATAAGGTGAAGGATGGTAGCTTGGAAATCATGGACATGAACCGGGTTTTCTACAATGTTGTATCCAAACTCATCTGTTTCTCCATAGACCATTCCTGATTTGACACCGCCGCCGGCCATCCAAATGGAAAATGCCCTTGGGTGATGGTCTCGGCCGTAATTATCAACCTGTATTTTGCCTTGGCAGTAGTTGGTTCTTCCAAATTCTCCTCCCCAAATCACCAAAGTTTCATCCAATAAGCCCCTCTGCTTCAGGTCAGTGATCAGAGCGGCTGAAGCCTGATCCACATCTTTGGCCTGACCTACCATCTGATTGGGAAGGTTATCATGGGCATCCCAACCCTGATGGTAAAGCTGGACAAAGCGCACACCGTTTTCAGAAAGTTTCCTTGCCAAAAGGCAGTTGGCCGCATAAGTTCCCGGAATCAAACAATCAGGTCCATACATCTTGATGATGCTGTCAGGTTCTGATTTGATATCCGTGACTTCCGGTACAGCGGTCTGCATACGGAAAGCCATTTCATATTGTTGAACTTTGGCTTGGATTTCAGGGTCTCCAAAAGTCTCATAGTTCATATTGTTCAGTTCAGCCAACTTATCCAACATCCTCCTTCGGTCTTCTCTGTTCATTCCTTTTGGATCTTTCAGGTAGAGTACAGGATCTTCACTTGCCGAAAACTGAACACCCTGATGGACAGAATCCAAAAATCCATTTGTCCATAATTTTGAATATACACCTTGGCCATTTCCTTTTCCCCGGCTCAAAAGCACGCAGAATGAAGGAAGGTTGCTGTTTTCACTCCCCAATCCATAACTCAGCCATGCTCCCATACTTGGACGGTTGCCCACTTGGGCGCCGGTTTGAAAGAAGGTCAATGCCGGATCATGGTTGATGGCTTCGGTATGCATGGATTTGATGATGCAGATGTCATCCACCACTTTGGCAGTATGGGGGAAAGCTTCAGATATCCAAGCCCTTGATTCACCATACTGGTTGAACTTGAAAAAAGAACCAACCAAAGGAAATGAACTTTGACCTGCAGTCATGCCTGTCAGCCTTTGTCCTGCCCGGATCGAATCAGGAAGCTCTTGACCGATCTGCTGATTCAGCAAAGGCTTGTAATCAAATGTTTCCAACTGTGAAGGAGCTCCATTTTGAAAAAGGTAAATCACCCTTTTTGCCTTTGGTGCAAAATGAGGAAGGGCTTCCATTATAGCATCTTCACCGCTTTTTCCTTTAAACAGATCTGGAATCAACAAACTTCCCAAAGCAACACTACCTAAACCCAAACTGACTTTAGAAAGGAACTTCCTTCTGTTCTCGTTTAATCCGTATTCAAATTGTTCTTTTTCCATTTTAGATTTTGGTAATTGCTTCCTCAAGATTGTACATTGCCAGGATTACCTGCATCAAGGCTGCGGTATTGGGATTGATTTTTTCTTCTTTGATAGGATATTCACCTACCTTAAAAAGGTCATCGGCTGCTGCCTGATTTTGTTTGAATTTTGAATATTCTTCCTCAAAATAGCCGGAAAGAATGTCCAATTCCTTCGAATTTGGTGCCCTGCATAAGATTCTTTTAAAGGCTTCTTCAATGGCAGTTTCCGGTTCGGATTCTTTTTCAGTCAACTGACTTGCCAAAACCCGTGATGCTTCCATCACCAAAGGATCATTCATCATCACCAATGCCTGTAGCGGCGTATTCGTTCTTCCTCTGTTGACTTCACATTGGTCCCTGTTTGATCCATCAAAAATGATCGGCATCGGAGGAGGAGAAGTGAGTTTGATAAAGGTATATAGACCTCTTCTGTAGAGTTTTTCTCCTTTGTCCTGTTTGTAGGTTTTGAGCTCACCACGGCCGGAAGTGGCTGCTTCCCAAAGTCCCTCAGGCTGGTAAGGCTTCACGCTTGGTCCACCTATTTCAGGTACTAGCAGGCCGGAACTTGCCAATACCAAATCCCTGATATTCTCGGCAGGCAATCTCAATCTAGGTGACCTAGCCAGATAGATATTGTCAGGATCTGTATTCAAATGCTTCTTGGTAACCTTTGAAGACTGCATGTATGTTGCCGAAGTCATTATTTTTTTGAGCAGGCGCTTTATGTCCCAATCATTTTCCATGAAATCAACAGCAAGCCAATCCAAAAGCTCAGGATGGGAGGGAAGATCACCTTGCATGCCGAAATCACCGGTGGATTTGACGATACCTACACCGAAAATTTCCTGCCACATGAGGTTGACAAAAACCCTCGCCGTGAGCGGGTTGTTTTTGTCTACGGTCCACTGTGCAAGCCCAAGCCTGTTTTTGGGTAGATCATCCGGAAAAGAGAAAATACTTTCAGGTGTATTGGGTTTTACCGGTGTAGTACGCGCATCGTATAGGCCTCTGTTCAGAATATATGTAGTCCTCACTGTGTCCAACTCATCCATCACTGAAACCATTAGCTTGCTTGTGTCCTGATGGTTGATGAAAGTAAGCAGTTCATTTATATCATTCCTTTCTATCCATAGAATCGGAGTTTTGGCTGGTTTTGATTGGGATACATCTCCTTCATATCCTTTCTCGGGGGTATTGTTGAAAAAGGCAAACATCTCATAGAAGTTTTTCTGCGAAATGGGA